>CAZUYG010000573.1:0-3237 GCA_964624265.1 uncultured Candidatus Odyssella sp. | reverse complement strand
CAACCGGGAAGTTGGAAGCGAATTCGGTGAAGTCGAACTCGCCATTGGGCGCCCATTCGTCGAGCAGCTTGGTCACCACCTCCTGGATCAGGCCGACGTGCGCGGCGATCTGGCGGGGCTTGAAGAAGGGCTTGAGCGCATCGCGCATGCGCTTGTGCTCGTCGCCATGCTTGGCGATGACGAGGTTCTGCATGAAGTCGCCCCAGGGTGTGCCGGTCGCCCCCATGATCTCGACGACATCGCCCACCGCGAGGTGAAGCTTGTCGTCCATGGCGAGAAGGTCGCGGATCTCGTGGTGGCCATGCACCAGAAAGCCGTGCGAGAATTTTGCGAGCCAGGGATGCTTTTCGCGCGCCTGGGCAAACCAGGGTTCGGGATCGGCGCCGAAGGCGCGGTCCTCGATGGGCAGCTCCAGCAGATCGAGTTGGTCAATCGAAGTGGTCATTTTTTCTGCTCCATTCGCGGCTCGGCCTTATCGCCGACCCGAGCACGTGTTCATTCGTCCGCGATTGTCACCCGCAGCCCATCGAGCGCCGCGCTGAACTCGATCTGGCAAGCAAGGCGCGATTGGCTTTGGCGGCTTTCAGTCATGTCGAGAACATCGCTTTCGTCCTCGCTGATCGGTTCCAGCTTCGCCGCGAAAGCAGGATCGACCAGCACGTGGCAGGTGCCGCAGGCGCAGTTTCCGCCGCACAGTCCGATCGCGGCATCAAGACCGTTCTCGCGGATGATTTTCATCACTGACAAGCCAGGAGTGCCTTCGACGACGTGTTCGCTTCCGGATGTGTCGAGGACGACGATCGATGCCATTGCAGTTTACTCCTCTGCCCCCGCCCTGTCGCAATTTCGAGATCGGCGACAAATGCTGACCAACTTGTTAGCATCTTGGTTCTGCGACAGTCAATCGCATTGCGATTGATCAAATCCCGGTGAGCTTCATTCCGAGCTTTGGCTCAATCGCCTTGCTCAGGATCCTCCCAAAGGGTGTCAGGCTTGGTGCTGCTCAATCGATGCCCGTTTCTGCAATTGTTATTGCCACTCCGGGCGCGAAGAGCCGCGGGGGATGAGCACGGGGTTGTAGCGTCCGGGCGTCAGCGACATCGCGACCTGGTCGGTAAGGCCCTGATAGTCGCCCATCGGGGTTGCTGCCTGGAAGCATTCGGGATCGAGATAGAGGTGCTCGTCCGATGATCCGGCCGTCCGGTGCGCCCAGTCCCGTTCGAAAATGCCCAGTGACATTAGCCAGAGCGCAACGCGGGTGAGCGAGACGTGAACATGCCAGGATCCGCCTTCCTCTGCCCTGCGTCGGAGCGCCGCAACCACACCCACCTGCGCGAGCCAGGAGGTGAGGTAGTCATTGATCACGACGATGGGCGGCAGTTGCGGCGCCTCCGGGCTGCCTTCCAGCGCCATGATGCCACTTACGCAGCCGGCGCTCTGGTCGAAACCGGGCCGTTCCGCCCATGGGCCGCTCTCGCCGTGGAGGGAGATCGAGACATAGACGATGCCGGGGCGTTTTTGTGCGGCATCTTGGGCCGTCAGGCCGATCTCGCGCAGGAAGGCGGGTCGGCGGTTGTGGAAGAAGATGTCGGCGCCTTGCAGCAGCTCCGATAGCCTTGCCTGGTCGCGGCGCGGGTCGAGCCAGGAGGATCGCACCCCGACATTGGCCGTGGCGTAGAGCGGGTCGTTCTCCCCTTCGCCGGGCCGCCACAGATTGAGTACGTCCATGCCGTGCAGGGCCAGCGAGCGGCCCAGGCCGGCCCCGGCGATGACGTGGCCCATGCCCAGAGCGCGAAAGCGAGAGAATGGGAGGGGCCCCAGCGGGGGTAGGGGCTCACACAGGGAGTCGCCGATGCGGGTCACTTCGATCAGGGGCAAGTGAGCGAGCACGTCGGTGTACTGCGGCTCGGCCAGAAATTCCGACAGCGTGCGGACCATGGGCATGACCATGCCGATGTCGGCGGCCGCCTGTTCCAGTTCCAGTCCATTCCACTTGCCGATGGCTTCTGCAACAGGGCTATAGGTCAGCGGCACACCGAGCAGTTCCTGCGCCTTTAGCTTGAGACCGGCATACATCGCCTGCGGCATAACCCAGCGCTGGTCGGCGGTGCGGAAGAACACCGCGCCCATGATGTTGCCGACTTCGAGCGTCGGCATCACCGGATAGCCACCGATGCGCTCCCACTGCATGTCGTAGAAAGGAGAAAGGCGGTGCGGGGCGCGGCGCAGGTCGGTACTGATGTCCTGACCGGGCCCACCGCGCCAGCGGTGCATGGCTGCGGCCGCCACCGATTTCGCCATAAGCCCGATCGCTGCCGCGCCGCCGAGGCGCAGAGGGCTTTTTACCACGGGGTCCGCGCCAATGTAGCCTACCTTGCCGCCGGCATCGGCAATGGAAAGGCCGACTTCAGACAGCACCTCCTGCAGCGCCGCCATGATATCGAATTCTGCCGAGGCGAGCGGATTGGCGAAGGCGGCTTTGAGGCGCGTTGTCAGGTCATGCTCTTCCATGGCGCTATTTGCTCCCCTCGCTCCCCTGTGGTGGATGACAGCGCCCGGGCGCGATGCCAAGTCCATCGCCGTTGCGGCCGGCGGCGATGCGGCGCGCTACCGTTCCGGAACGCAAGTCCACTTCCGCAATCGTGTCCTTCATCGTCTCGGCAACGAACAGGCGGCGGCCACTGCGCGAAAAGGCTAGCGTGACCTGCATGGCCCTGGGATCGCCGCTGACACGGATTGTGCGCAGGGGCCTGCGCGTAGACACATCGAACAGGTTGAGCGTCCCGGTCGCCACGTTGGAGGTCACTGCTGTCTTGCCGTCCGGGCTGATCGCCACCCGAAATGCGGCGGAGTCTGTGGGCAGCGTATTGATCGTACGCTGCGAAGCGATATCGACTATTCGAACGCGCGGTGCAGAGTCGTCGCCCACCCACAACTGCTTGCTGTCTCGGCTGATCGCGATGCCTTCGGGATAGCCGCCAACCGCCATGTCGGCCACTTTCTCCAACTTTCCGAGGTCGACCACGCTAATCGCGCCGGACATGATGTTCGCCACATATGCCGTACGCTGGTCGGGAGAGACCGCCAGCATGTGGGTTCCGTTCCGGCCAAGAGGGATGGAGCGGACAGCGCCGGAACGCGAATCGACGATCTCCAGTGAGCGGCTGCGCTCCGCCGCAACCGCAATACGACCGTCGCGCAGCCAGACGATGCCGTGTGGGCCTGCAGCCGGTGACA
>CAZUYG010000572.1:0-3239 GCA_964624265.1 uncultured Candidatus Odyssella sp. | reverse complement strand
AGACGATGCCGTCATACCCGATCTTGATCTCCATGATCTCGCCGACGCCGTTCTTCTTGCACTCGTCGACTTCCGACGACTTGATCGGGCGCGACGAATTGGCGATGTCGATCGTGTTCGCGCCGATGCCCTTGCAGAATTCCTTGAGGCCGGCCGAGGAGCCGCCCGACTCGACCACCGGCGCCTTGAACTTGGGATTGGCCTTCGCGAACTGCTCGGCCATCACGGTCGAGAACGGCAGCACCGTCGACGACCCCTTGACCGAGACGTGGTCGCGCGATTGCGCATAAGCCTGGCCGGTCAGCGCGGCCGCGCACACGGCGGCCAGCATCAATGACTTCTTCACCACACACCTCCTTGACATGATCCGGACGCGGTCATTCCCGCTCCCGGTAAATCGAAAATGCCGGCGGGCCGCGTTCGTCCGCGTCCGTTCCGGCCGTGCGGGGGCAAGCTAGTGAGGACGGGCAACAGTCTTATTACAGCGCCATGTCAGTTTTATTGCAGCGCCTGCGGCATCGTGTGCCGGCCTCTAACGCTCTGAAGCCAAAGGCAAAAATACGGTGAAACGGCTGCCTTGCCCGAGCTTGCTTTCGATCGCGAGGCGGCCGCCGTGACGGTTGAGAATGTGCTTCACGATCGCGAGCCCGAGGCCGGTCCCGCCGACCTCGCGCGAGCGGCCGCGATCGACGCGATAGAACCGCTCCGTGAGGCGCGAGAGATGCTCGGGCGGGATGCCTTCGCCCTGGTCGAGAACGGCCACCTCGGCCGCGGCCGCGGAGCGCGTCTCGCGCGGATCGCGCGGCGCGGGCAGCCGCTCGCCGCCGGCGCGCGCGACGGAAATGACGACGGTGGTGCCCTCGCGGCCATACTTCACCGCGTTGTCGAGCAGGTTCTGGAACACCTGGATGAGCTGATCCCGCTCTCCGACGACGGCCAGGCGATCCTGCTCCGCGACGCGGCGCTCGAGGCGGAACGTGATGCGCCGCGTCATCGCCTGCACCTGCAGCGCCTCCATGAGGTTCTGGAGGATCGGCAGCAGCTCGACGCGGCCCGTGGGCGCCTGGTACTCCTCGAGCTCGATGCGCGAGAGCGACATGATGTCGTCGACGAGCCGGCGCATGCGCGCGGCCTGCTCCTGCATGATTTCGAGGAAGCGCTGGCGCGCCTCCGCGTCGCCGGAGGCGGGGCCGCGCAGCGTTTCGATGAAGCCGATCAGCGAGGCGAGCGGCGTCTTCAGCTCGTGGCTGACATTGGCGACGAAATCGGCGCGCATCTGGTCGAGCCGCCGGCGCGCGGTGTCGTCGTGCAGGACGACGAGCGCGGCGGGCTCGCCGGGGCCGCCGTCGGCGATGCGCCGCACGATCGCGCGCACGCTGCGCTCGTTCTCGCCGTGCAAGGTGAACGCGCTCTCGTGGATGCCGCCGGCCGCGAGCGCCCGCTCCACCGAGGCCGTGAAGCCGGGGTCGCGCAGGAGCCCGGTGAGATCCTGCCCCACCGGCGCGAGCCCGAGCAGCGCCGTGGCGGCGGGATTGGCGTCGAGCACCGTGCGGTTGCGGTCGATGCGCAGCACGGCATCGGGCAGATCGCCGAGCACGGCCTCGGCCGCCGCCGAGCGCCGCTCGAGCCGCTGATGCGCGGTGGCGATCGCGCGCGCGGTTTCGCCGGCGGCGCTGGCCAGCCGGCCGGCCGGCGCCCAGTTCGCCTCGGGCAGCGCCGGCGGCGGCGCCGGGTTCTCGCCGGGGCGCAGCGCCACGATGAATCGCCGCGCCGTCTCGAGATCGGCGAGCCCCATGCGCGCGACCGCGTAGCAGCCCGCCAAGACGGCGAACGCGCCCAGCGCGGCCCAGTGCCACGCCAGCGCCTTGAACGCGGCCAGCAGCGCGAGGACGGCCAACGCCGGCGCCGCCGCCAGCACGGCGGTGACGAAACTGTGACGGACGAGCGAATTGGAATCGGGCATCGGCGGGCCTGTGCGCGCGCCTTCTCACGAAACCGCGCCCGCGCGCAAGAGCGGCGCGATGCGCGGGGGCCTGCCATATTGGCGCCATGGTCTCGGCGATGGTACGTTCACGGGCCTGATTCACGCGAACCGGCAAGGCATCCCTACGCTCCATGGACGAGAGGACCAACGCGCTGCCCGTGGGCACGGAGCTCGAGGGCTATAGGGTCGTCGCCCTGCTGGGCGCCGGGGGATTCGGCATTACCTACAAGGCCGTCGACCTGCTGCTCGACCGCCACGTCGCGATCAAGGAATACCTGCCGAGCGTGCTCGCCAACCGCGGCGCCGACCGCAAGACGGTGAAGCCGTTCGGGCGCCAGGAATCGGAGCAGTTCGTCTGGGGCCTCGAGCGCTTCCGCACCGAGGCGAAGACGCTGGTCGCCTTCCAGCATTCCAACATCGTGCCGGTGCATCGCTACTTCGAGTCGAACGGCACCGGCTATCTCGTCATGGCGTTCCAGGACGGCAAGAGCCTGGCCGACGTCATCGACGCGGTGGGCACGCTCAGCGAAGACGAATTGCTCACCATCCTGCGCCCGCTCGCGACCGGCCTCGCCGACGTGCACGCGAAAGGATTCCTGCACCGCGACATCAAACCGGCCAACATCATCATCCGCCGCGACGGCACGCCGGTGCTGATCGATTTCGGCGCCGCGCGCCAGGCGGTGACGCGGCAGAGCCGCGGCCTGACCGCGATCGTGACCGAGGGCTACGCGCCTTACGAGCAATACGAGACCGACAGCCACCAGGGCCCGTGGACCGACATCTACGCGCTCGGCGCCGTCCTTTATCACTGCGTGACCGGGCGGCGCCCGCCCGAGGCGCCGAAACGCATCGCCGCGCAGCTCCGCAAGCAGCCCGATCCGATGGTGCCCGCCGCGGTCGCGGCCGGCGGCAACTATAGCGAGAGCCTGCTCGCCGCGATCGACCAGGCGCTCGCCGTCGAAGAGGCCAAGCGGCCGCAGAGCGTCAAAGAGTTCATGGCCGCCGTCGAAGGCCGCGCGGCGGCGCCGGGCGCCGCGCCCGGAATTCCCGCCGCCGAAGCATACATGGTCGAGGCGCCATCGCAGCCGCTCGGCCGCCTGGCCCGCGCCGCGTCCGGCGCGCCGCCGCCCGCGCCGTCCGCGCCGGCAGCCGATCCTTCGGCGGAAATCGCCGGGAATTTCATGGTCGAAGCGCCGAGCGCACCGCTCGGCCGCCGCAGCGGCGCGCCCGTCGCGTCCCCTGCGGCGGCGCC
>CAZUYG010000571.1:0-3240 GCA_964624265.1 uncultured Candidatus Odyssella sp. | reverse complement strand
CGAAACGCTTGGCTATTACTCCGGCCTCGCCGATTTCGCGTTCGCGATGCAGGGCCTCGGCAGCGGCTCGATCGCCCTCTTCGGCGGCAGCGAGCAGAAGGAACAATATTTGCCGAAGGTCGCCGCCGGCGCGCAGATCGCGGCGTTCGCGCTCTCGGAACCGGAGGGCGGATCGGACGTGGCCGGCATGCGCTGCGCGGCCAGGCGCGACGGCAACCACTTCGTCATCGACGGGCGCAAGACCTGGATCTCGAACGGCGGCATCGCGAACCACTACGTGACGTTCGCGCGCACCGGCGAGGCGCTCGGTGCCAAGGGCATTTCGGCGTTCATCGTCGATGCGAACACGCCGGGCCTTTCGATCGCCGAACGCATCGACGTGATCGCGCCGCATCCGCTCGCCACGCTCGAGTTCAAGAATTGCCGCCTGCCCGCCTCGGCGCTGCTCGGCAATCCGGGCGACGGCTTCAAGATCGCGATGGCGACGCTCGACATCTTCCGCACGACCGTGGGCGCCGCCTCGCTCGGCTTCGCGCGCCGCGCGCTCGACGAGGCGATCGCCTACGCCAAGAAGCGCGAGGCGTTCGGCAAGAAGCTCGCCGAGTTCCAGCTCATCCAGGCCAAGATCGCCGAGATGGCGGTGAAGATCGACACGGCGGCCCTCCTCATTTACCGCTCGGCCTGGACGAAGGACGTGAAGCAGGCGCGCGTGACGCGCGAATCGGCGATGGCCAAGCTCTACGCCACCGACACGGCGCAGGAGGTCATCGACGAAGCGGTGCAGATCTGGGGTGGCCAGGGCGTCGTCTCGGGCAACAAGGTCGAGGAGCTCTACCGCGAGATCCGCGCGCTGCGCATCTACGAGGGCACCAGCGAGATCCAGAAGCTCGTGATCGCCGGCCAGACCATGGCCGCGGCCGAGGCGTGAGACGGGGGACCGGCAGACGATGACGAAGCCATACCTACCCGGCGACGGGCGCACCGCGCACAAGGACACCTTCGCGCGCGACAACCTTCCGCCGAAGGAGCTGTGGCCGGTGATGGATTATTCCACGCTGCCCGAGCTCGCCGCCTACCCGCACCGCTTCAACGCGGCGGTGGAACTGCTCGACAAGGGCATCGAGCGCGGCTGGGGCGACCGCGTCGCCGTCTATTACGCCGACGCGAAATGGACCTATCGCGACTTGAAGGCGAAGGCCGACGCCATCGCGCGCGTGCTCGTGGAAGACATGGGCCTCGTGCCCGGCAACCGCGTGCTCTTGCGCGCCCCGAACAACCCGATGATGGCCGCCGCATGGCTCGCGGTGCTGAAGGCCGGCGGCATCTGTGTCGCCACGATGCCGTTGCTGCGGGCGCGCGAATTGTCGTTCATGGTCGAAAAGGCGCGGATCGATCATTGCCTCTGCGACATTGCACTGACCGACGAGGCCAGGAAGACGCAGGAGCTTTCGCCGCGCCTGAAGCAGGTGAAGTATTTTTCGGCGCTCGGCACCGGCGGCGCCGGCGCGACGCTGGACGAGGCCATGGCGAAGAAGCCGGCCGGCTTCGCAAACGTGGACACGGCCGCCGACGACATGGCGCTGATCGCGTTCACTTCGGGCACGACCGGCCAGCCCAAGGGCACGATGCATTTCCATCGCGACATCCTCGCGATGTGCGACTGCTTCCCGCGCTACGTCTACAAGCCGAGCAAGGACGACATCTATACCGGCACGCCGCCGCTGGCTTTCACGTTCGGCCTCGGCGCGCAGCTCTGCTTCCCGCTGCGCTTCGGCTCCGCCGTCGTCTATTACCCGGGCCCGCCTTCGACCGACCGGATGCTCGAGATCATCCAGAAATACAAAGTCACGACGCTCTACACCGCGCCGACGATGTTCCGCGTGCTCGCCGACCAGATCGCGCAGAAGAAATTCGACACGTCGAGCCTGAAGCAATGCGTGTCGGCCGGCGAAACCCTGCCGCTGCCGGTGTTCGAGGCGTTCCACAAATCGAGCGGCATCAAGATCATCGACGGCCTCGGCTCCACCGAGATGATCCACATCTTCGTCTCGGCCGAAGGCGACCGGATCAGGCCCGGTGCCACGGGCAAGGCCATTCCCGGCTACGAAGCCTGCATCATGGACGAAGACGGCAAGATCCTGCCGGCCCCGGCCGAGGGCCTGCTCGCGACGCGCGGGCCGACCGGCTGCCGCTACCTCGACAACATCGAGCGCCAGAAGGGCTACGTGAAGAACGGCTGGAACCTGCCCGGCGACCGCTATCGCCAGGACAAGGACGGTTATTTCTGGTACGTCGCGCGCGCCGACGACATGATCGTCTCGGCCGGCTACAACATCGGCGGCCCCGAAGTGGAGGCCGTGCTGCTCGACCACCCGAAGGTCAAGGAATGCGCCGTGGTCGGCGCGCCGGACCAGGAGCGCGGCCGCATCGTCAAGGCGTTCGTCGTTCTGCGCAACCCGGCGGACGCCGGCAGCGCCGAAGCCGCGGCGGCCTGCACGAAGGAACTTCAGGACTACGTCAAGGCGCAGATCGCGCCGTTCAAATATCCGCGCTCGATCGAATTCGTCACCGACCTGCCGCGCACCGAAACCGGCAAGGTGCAGCGCTTCAAGCTGCGCCTGCAGGAAGAAGACAAGGCGCGCGCGCAGGGCATCGAGATCCGGATGTAGGGCAGAACGTCACGGCGGGGATCGTAACCAGCACGATGAGGAATCAGCAGCGATGAAGATCAATTGCTTGGGCGGCGGTCCGGGGAGCATGTACTTCGCCACCCTGATGAAGAAGTCGTACCCCGCCGCCGAGATCAATATTTACGAGCAGAACAAGAACGACGACACGTTCGGCTTCGGCGTCGTGTTCTCCGACAAGACGATGGAGGGCTTCCGCGCCGCGGACGAGCCCACCTATCAGGCGATTACCGGCGCGTTCGAGCACTGGGACGACATCGACATCTACGCGAAGGGCCAGGTGCTGAAATCCACCGGCCACGGCTTCGCCGGCATGTCGCGCGTGAAGATGCTGATCCTGATGCAGAAGCGCTGCCAGGAGCTCGGAATCAAGATGCACTTCCAGACGCGCAAGGAGCCCGAGGCGCTGCGCGACTGCGACCTGCTCTTCGCCGCCGACGGCGTGAACAGCGTCACGCGCGAGCACTACAAGGACAAGTTCCTGCCGAACATCGATTTCCGTCCAAACCGCTTCGTCTGGCTCGGCACCGATTACAATTTCCCGGCCTTCACG
>CAZUYG010000570.1:0-3255 GCA_964624265.1 uncultured Candidatus Odyssella sp. | reverse complement strand
TTGATTGCGTGTTGCGGCAAAGCGGGCTGGCTTGAAGCTCAGGCTTCCCGGAACACCTCGTCGATCAAGGTCGGGTCCACGGTGACCGCGTGATCCAGCGGGCCGTGGCCCTTGCCGTAGCCGGGCGCGTGCTTGATCGCGGCCTGCACGTAAGCGCGGGCGCGCGCCACGGCGTCGGCCAGCGGAATTCCCTGCGCGATGCCGGCGGCGATCGCCGAGGCCAGCGTACAGCCGGTCCCGTGCGTGTGCCGCGTTTCGATGCGCGGGCTTTCGAACACGCGCGTCTCGCCGGGCATGATGAGAATATCCCGGACGAGCGGGCCGGGCAGATGGCCGCCCTTCATCAGCACCGCTTTCGGGCCGAGCGCCAGCAGCGCGGCGCCGGCGGCCTGCATGTCGGCGGCCGAGTCGATCTTGCGTCCGCACAAGGCCTCGGCCTCGGGCAGGTTCGGCGTGATCAGCGTCGCGCGCGGCAGCAGCAGGCGGCGCACGGCCTCGATCGCCGAAGGCTCGAGCAGCGGCGCGCCGCCCTTGGCGATCATCACCGGATCGGCCACGAGCGGAACGCCCTTCGCGAAGGCGCCGATCGCCTCCACGACGGTTTCGATGACCGCCGTCGTCGCCAGCATGCCGGTCTTGATGCAGTCGGCGCCGATGTCGGTGAGGCAGAGCTCGATCTGCTGGCGGATGAACCCGGTCGGCACCGCGTGAATGCCGAACACGCCCTCGGTGTTCTGCGCGGTGAGCGCGGTGACCGCCGTCATCGCGTAGGCGCCCATCGCCGTCACGCTCTTGATGTCGGCCTGGATGCCGGCGCCGCCGCCCGAATCCGAGCCGGCGATGACGAGGACGCGGCCGTGCACTATTGCGCCGCGCGCTGGATGATGGCGCAGAGCTCGTCGACGACGGATTTCACCATCGCCGCGTCGTCGCCCTCCGCCATCACGCGGATGACCGGCTCGGTGCCGGACTTGCGGATCAGCAGGCGGCCGGCATTGGCGTTGAGCCTTTGCTCGGCGGCGGCGATGGCGCCCTTCACGCCGTCATGCTCAAGCGGCTTGGCGCCGTTCGTCTTGTCGTAGCGCACGCTTTTCAGGAGCTGCGGCACGGGCTGGAACAGGCGCGTGGCCTCGCTGGCGCGAGACTTGCCCTGCACCAGCACGGCCAGCACCTGCAGCGCCGCGACGAGGCCGTCTCCGGTGCGCCCGTAGTCGGTGATGATGATGTGGCCCGACTGCTCGCCGCCGACGTTGAAGCCCTTGGCGCGCATGTGCTCGAGCACGTAGCGGTCGCCCACCGACGTGCGCGCCATGCGCATGCCGCGCGACGTCAGGAACCGCTCGAGCCCGAGATTCGACATCACGGTGGTGACGATGCCGTTCCCGCGCAGGCGCTTCTGGTTCTGCCAGGACGAGGCGACCAGCGCCATGATCTGGTCGCCGTCGATGACCTCGCCCTTCTCGTCGACCATGACGACGCGGTCGGCGTCGCCGTCGAGCGCGATGCCGAGGTCGCAGCCATGCGCAACCGTCTCCTCGCGCAGCATGTCGGGCGCGGTGGCGCCGCAATTGTTGTTGATGTTGAGGCCGTTCGGCGTCACGCCGAGCGGCACCACGCTGGCGCCGAGTTCGAACAACACGGTCGGCGCCACCTTGTAGGCCGCGCCGTTCGCGCAATCGATCGCGATCTTCAGGCCGTCGAGGCGAAGCTCCTTCGGGAACGAGCGCTTGACGAACTCGATGTAGCGCCCGGGCGCGTCGTCGAGGCGCTGCGCGCGGCCGAGCTGGCGCGACGGCGCGCGTTCGGGCAGCCCGTTCTCCATGCGCCGCTCGATCTCGAGCTCGATCTCGTCGGAGAGCTTGTAACCGTCGGGGCCGAACAGCTTGATGCCGTTGTCCTCGAACGGGTTGTGCGAAGCGGAAATGACGACGCCGAGATCGCAGCGCATCGCACGGGTGAGCATCGCGACGGCCGGCGTCGGCATCGGTCCGACCAGGAACACGTCCATGCCCATCGCGATGAAGCCGGCCTGGAGCGCCGGCTCGAGCAGGTAGCCCGAAAGGCGCGTGTCCTTGCCGATCACGACGCGGTGGCGGTGATCGCCGCGGCGGAAATAGGCGCCGGCCGCCTCGGCGAGGCGCAGCGCGGTTTCGGCCGTCATCGGCTCCTGATTGGCGATGCCGCGGACACCGTCCGTGCCGAAAAGCTTGCGCGACATGGGCTCCCACTTGGCTCGAATGCTGGTCGCTTATTCTCCTACCGCGCGTCGCGCAAGTCCATCGCGCGTCAGCGCTTGATCTTCGCGGCGAGCGCGCGGGCGTCTTCTTCCGTGAAGTTCCCCGTGATCCAGACCTCGCCCTGCAGGATCGCATTGCGGACGATGGGGGCGCTCAGGATGCGGTCATCGACGACGATCTGCATTTTCTTGCCGACGCTGCGGCCGGTAACGGCGCCGAACATGGCGCCGGCGCCGGGCGCCAGCTTGATCGCGATCGCCCATTGGCCCTGGTCCTGCACCACCGCCACGCTGACGATGTCGTCGGGCTTGAGCGCGAGCGATTCCTGGACGACGTTGAGCTGCAGGGTCTGGGCAGCCGCGGGCATCGTCGCCAACGCCAGGCACGCGGCGATCACGCGAAGCATGTCGGCCTCCTTTCGCAAAAGCCTGCCGCGAGAGTTGCCTCGGTTGCACGGCGGGTCAAGCGACCGCGGATTCATTGCGTTGTCACGGCGAAAGGCTACCGTGTCGCGGGGACAGGCTCATGACCGCGAACGAACGCCGCCGCGCCGAGATCAACGGCATCCGACTCGCCTATGACGAAGCGGGGGCGGGGCCGCTCGTTCTGCTCGTCCATGGCTGGCCGGAGTTGGCGTACTCCTGGCGCAATCAGATGCCTGCGCTGGCCGCTGCCGGCTTCAGGGTCGTTGCGCCCGACATGCGGGGCTACGGCGAGAGCGATGCGCCGGCCGCGGTCGAGGACTATACGATCCTGCACCTTGTCGGCGATCTCGTCGGCCTGCTCGACCATCTCGGGGCGGCGGATGCGGTGGTGATCGGGCACGATTGGGGCGCCGTCGCCGCATGGCACGCGGCGCTGCTGCGGCCGGACCGCTTTCGCGCCGTGGCGGCGATGAGCGTCGTCCACACGCTGCGTCCGCACCATGCACCGCTGGCAACGCTGCACCGCCTCGGCCATCGCAATTTCTATTGGCAATATTTCCAGCCGCCCGGGATCGCCGAGGCCGAACTCGACC
>CAZUYG010000569.1:0-3259 GCA_964624265.1 uncultured Candidatus Odyssella sp. | reverse complement strand
CGCGAAGCCGCACGGCGTCGGCCCGCGCGGCCAGATCGCCATCGTCGCCTCGCTCGCCGGCTTCCGCGGTTTTCCCGGCGCGCCGGCCTATTGCGCCAGCAAGGCGGCGATCAAGGTGTGGGGCGAAGGACTGCGCGGCGAGCTCTACGCGCACGGCATCGAGGTGTCGGTCGTCTGCCCCGGCTATGTCCGCACGCGCATGACCGAGGGCAACAAGTTCCCGATGCCGCTGATCATGGATGCGGACCGCGCGACCCGCATCATCCGGCGCGGCCTCGAGCGCAACAAGGCGCGCATCGCATTCCCCTGGCGCCTCGCCGTTCTCGTGAACCTGATCGCGTCGCTGCCGCCCGGCTGGATCGATCCGCTGTTCAGGAAGCTGCCGAAAAAGAAAGCCGCCGCCGCGTCGTAGCCTGCGGTCAGTTGCCCTTCTTCTTCTCTTCGCGCTCGTCGCGCTCTTTCTCGCGGCGGAATTGGCGCCATTTGGCGACGTTCTTGTTGTGCTGGTCGAGCGTCTCGGCGAACACGTGGCCGCCGCTGCCGTCGGCGACGAAATAGATGTAGTTGTGCTGCGCCGGCTTGATCGTGGCGAGCAACGAAGCCTTGCCCGGGTTGGCGATCGGCCCCGGCGGCAGCCCTTGGATCTTGTAGGTGTTGTAGGGGTGCGGCTTCTCGAGATCGGAGCGCAGCAGGCGCCGCCCGAGCGCGCCCTTGCCCTCGGTGAGGCCGTAGATCACCGTGGGATCGGTTTCGAGCCGCATGTTCTTCTTGAGCCGGTTGAGGAACACGCCGGCCACCATCGGCCGCTCCGTGCCCTCGCCGGTTTCCTTCTCGACGATCGAGGCGAGGATCAGCAGCTCGCGCTTGTCCTTGAGCGGGCCGTCGTTGCCGGCGCGCTGCGCCCAGGCCTGGTCGAGCGCATCCTCCATCGCCCGCTTCATGCGCTGGACGACGCCGTTGCGCGTCTCGCCGAGCGTGAAGGTGTAGGTGTCGGGCAGCAGCTCGCCCTCGCCCGCGGTTTCGGTGAGTTCGCCCTCGAGCCCCTCCACCTTCTTCACGCGCTCCAGCACCTGATAGGTGGTAAGGCCTTCGGGGATCGTGAAGCGGCGCTGGATCTGGCGGCCGCTGATCAGGATGTTCATCGTGTCTTGCGCGCTGACGCGCTTCGGAAAGCGGTATTCCCCGGCGCGCAGCCGGCCCTGCGTGCCCAGCACGCGGACCCAGTTCACGAACACGAAGCGGCTCTCGATCACGCCTTCCTTGGCCAGCGTGTCGGCGATCTGGTCGATGCTGGCGCCGCGCGGGACGACGAGCTGCTTCGCGTCGGCCAGCGGCCCTTCCTTGACGAACAGGTGCCAGCCATAGCCGACGCCGCCCACGGCGAGCAGCGCCACGACGACGACGAGCGCGAAGAGCCGCTTGATGCCGCGGACGATGTAGTGAGAGCGTTCCGGTTCCCTGTCTTCGCGCTCTGACACGGCGGCCACTCTGCTAGGGCGGCGAAGCGAACACGAGCGAGGCGTTGGTTCCGCCGAAGCCGAACGAGTTGGACAGCGCATACGAAATCTTGCGCGGCTTCGCCGTGTGCGGAACGAGGTCGATGTCGCAGCCCTCGGACGGATTGTCGAGATTGAGCGTCGGCGGGGCGACCTGGTCGCGCATGGCGAGGATCGAGAAGATGGCTTCGACGGCGCCGGCGGCCCCGAGCAGATGCCCGATCGCCGACTTCGTGGACGACATGCTGAGCTTATACGCGTGCGGCCCGAACAAACGCTTAACGGCGCCGAGCTCGATCTCGTCGCCGAGCGGCGTCGAGGTGCCGTGGGCGTTGATGTAGTCGATGTCTTCGGGATTGAGCTTCGCGCGCTTCAGCGCCATGCGCATCGCGCGGAAGCCGCCGCTGCCGTCTTCGGCCGGCGCGGTTACGTGGTGCGCGTCGCCGGAGAGGCCGTAGCCGACGATCTCGGCATAGATCCGCGCGCCGCGCTTCTTCGCGTGCTCCAGTTCCTCGAGCACGAGAATGCCGGCGCCCTCGCCCATCACGAAGCCGTCGCGGTCCTTGTCCCAGGGCCGCGAGCCCGCCTGCGGGCGGTCGTTGAAGCTGGTCGAGAGGGCGCGCGCCGCCGCGAAGCCGGCGACGCCGAGCCGCGAGACCGAAGCCTCGGACCCGCCCGCCACCATCACGTCGGCATCGTCGAACTGGATGAGCCGCGCCGCGTCGCCGATCGCGTGCGCGCCGGTCGAGCACGCGGTGACCACCGCGTGGTTGGGGCCCTTGAAGCCGTGGCGGATCGAAACCTGGCCCGAAGCGAGGTTGATGAGCGCCGACGGAATGAAGAACGGCGAGATGCGCCGCGGCCCGCGCTCCTTCAGCAGGATCGACGCATCGTAGATCGCCTGCAGGCCGCCGATGCCGGAGCCGATCAGAACGCCGGTGCGCTCCTTCTGCTCCTCGCTCTCGGCCTTCCAGCCGGCGTCTTCCACCGCCTGCTGCGCGGCGGCCATCGCCAGCATGATGAAGTAATCGACCTTCTTGATTTCCTTGTGCTCGAGCCACTGCGCGGGATCGAACACGTCTGCGGAGGCCGATGGGGTTTCGCCCGCCTTGTTGACCGTGCCCGCGATCTTGCAGGGAAGATCGGAGACGTCGAAGCGGTTGATGACGCCGATGCCGGATTTGCTCTCGAGCAGCCTCTGCCACGTGGTGCCCGCGGAGAGCCCCAGCGGCGAGACCATGCCGATGCCGGTGACGACGACCCGTCTCATCGCTGGAACCAGCGCCGCGCGGACCGGGATCGATGCGGCAGACCGAAGGTCCGCACGCTTACTTCTTCATGTCCTGGATGAACTTGATCGCGTCGTTGACGGTCACGATCTTCTCGGCCGCTTCGTCGGGGATCTCGATCGCGAACTCTTCCTCGAACGCCATGACCAGCTCGACCGTGTCGAGGCTGTCCGCGCCCAGATCGTCGATGAACTTGGCCCCGTCGGTGACCTTGGCCTCTTCGACGCCCAGGTGCTCGATGACGATCTTTTTGACGCGCTCGGCGATATCGCTCATGTCCCGTCCTCTGCCGTTCTTCGTTGAGTTGGTTTTGCCTCTGGCGAGTCCGGCCGTTGGGCGCCGGAGCCGCTGTCCTCCCGTCCGCCAGTCCTGATCCGAGCAGTCCTGATCGAACAGGTGTGCCGGCGCGCTTGGCCACGGGGTGGGAAAGCCGGCGGTTGGTAACACACCTCTCCCCGGTGGTCTAGCGTCCCC
>CAZUYG010000568.1:0-3268 GCA_964624265.1 uncultured Candidatus Odyssella sp. | reverse complement strand
AGACGATCTTCGACGGCATGGACACCGACGAATAACCGGCCATTAACGATACGCGGCGCGAAGGAAGCGCCGGTTTGGTACGTATCATCTCGCGGGACCGTCAAAGCCGCGGGGTTTCATCATGAAGCTGGTGCGTTTCGCGCTGGGTGCCGCGCTGCTGGCGCTGCCGGCGATCGCCGCCGCACAGGCGCCGTCCAGCATCCTCACCGCCGAAGATGCACGCCATCTGCTGGTGCGCACCGGCTTCGCCGCGCTGCCGGGCGAGATCGCGAAGTTCCAGAACCTGACGCGCACCGAGGCCGTCCGGCGCGTTCTCGCCGGCACGCGTACCGAAGCCGTCACGCCGGCGCCCGCCTGGGCGAGCGAGGTGCGCGATCTGCGCCCGCCCGGCCGCAACGCGACCCCCGAGGAACGCCGCGCCTGGCTGCGCAAGCGCGTCGAAGAGGGCCTGGAGCTGGTCGGCTGGTGGTATCGCGAGATGATCGCGACGCCCTCGCCCCTCACCGAGCGGATGACGCTGTTCTGGCACAACCACTTCACGTCGGCGTTCCGCAAGGTGCGCGCGCCGGTCCTGCTCTATCGCCAGAACGTGACGCTCCGGCAGCATGCGCTCGGCAATTTCGGCAAGCTCGTGCATGCGATGGCCGCCGATCCGGCCATGATCGTCTATCTCGACAGCCTGCAGAACCGGCGCGGTTTTCCCAACGAGAACTTCGCGCGCGAGCTGCTGGAGCTGTTCACGCTCGGCGAGGGCCAGGGCTACACCGAGACGGACATCAAGGAGGCCGCGCGCGCCTTCACCGGCTGGAGCCTCGAGCGCGAAACAGCGTCCTATCGCTTCCGTCCGTTCCTCCACGACGACGGCGAAAAGACGTTCATGGGCCAGACCGGGCGGTTCAACGGGACCGACATCATCGACATCGTTTTGAAAAAGCCGCGCGTGGCCGACTACGTCACTGAAAAGGCCTGGCGCGAATTCGTTTCCGAAAAGCCCGACCCGGCGGCGGCGAAGCGAATCGCCGACCGCTTCCGCGCCAGCGGCTACGACATCAAAGTGCTGCTCGGCGAAATTCTGCTGTCGCCGCAGTTCTGGGCACCGGAGAATCGCGGCCGCCTGATCCGCTCGCCGGTTGAACTGATCGTCGGAACGGTGCGTCAGTTCGACCTGCCGCAACCCGATGACCGCATTCTGGCGTTGCTCGGGCGCGCGCTCGGACAGGAGCCGTTCAATCCGCCCAACGTGAAAGGCTGGCCGGGCGGCACCGCGTGGATCAACGCGAACACGCTGCTCGTGCGCCAGCAGCTCCTCCGCCGCCTCACCTCGGGCGAGGTCCCGGCCGCCGACCGCCAGACCGCCGAAGGCGAAATGCAGGCCGAAACGCCGTCGATGACGCCGGAAGAGCGCACCCGCCGCCAGCGCGCGCTGGAGCGCCGCATGGCGCGGCGCCTCGACGGCGTCGATCTCGACTCCTGGTACGCAAAGCTCGATCGCCGCTGGCAATCGCCCGAGCGCGTGACGGCCCTGCTCGTCGCGGTGAAGCCGGTCAATCCCCCGCGCCCGGACAGCGATCCCGCGCGCTTCGTGCGCGATCTCGTGCTCGATCCCGCGTTTCAGCTCAAATAGGTTCCGCGATGCGCCGCCGCGATGTTCTCCTCGCCGGATCCGCCGCCGCCGCCTTCACGCTGCTTTCCCCGTATGCGTTGGCCCAGGCCCGCACCGCCGGCTGGCGTGCCGACCGAACG
Source organism: uncultured Candidatus Odyssella sp. (assembly GCA_964624265.1). GTDB lineage: Bacteria > Pseudomonadota > Alphaproteobacteria > Bin65 > Bin65 > SBBV01. The sequence goes on along the minus strand of CAZUYG010000568.1, from coordinate 1,525 downwards.
CTCGTGCTCGTGGAATTGGCGGGTGGCAATGACGGGCTCAACACGGTCGTGCCCTATGCCGATCCCGCCTATCAGCGCCTTCGCCCCGCGATCGCGATCAAACGCGAGGCGGTGCTGCAGCTGGACGAGAAGCTAGGCCTGCACCCGTCGCTCGCGCCGCTGGACGAGGCCTGGAAGGCCGGCGAACTCGCGATCGTGCAGGGCGTCGGCTACGACAATCCGAACCGCTCGCATTTCCGCTCGATCGATATCTGGGACACGGCTTCGGGCAGCAACCGCTTCCTCACCGAAGGATGGGTGTCGCGCGTGATCGGCGCGAGCCGGCGCCAAGCCGAACGCCTTGCCGACGCGGTTGTGCTCGGCGGCGGGACCGGCCCCGTCGGCGGCGCCGGCCTGCGCGCCGTCTCGATGAACGATCCGCAGCGTTTCCTGCGTCAGGCGCAGGGAATGAAGACGGCCGAGGCGCGACCGGCGAATCCCGCGCTCGCGCATCTGCTGAAGGTCCAACACGAGGTGCAGGACACGGCGAAAGAACTGCGCGGCGTCCTCGCGCGCGCGCCGGAGGCGCGTGGCGAGTTTCCACCCGGGCCGTTCGGGCAACAGTTGCGCGTCGCCGCGCGCCTGATTGCGGCGAAAGCCGTGGTGCCGGTGGTGAAACTCGCGCTCGGCGGGTTCGATACCCACGCCAATCAGCCGGGGCAGCACGGCAATCTTTTGCGTCAGCTCGGCCAGGGCCTGGCGGCATTTCGCAAGGCCCTCGCCGACGCCGGGCGATGGAACGACGTCCTGGTGATGACCTATTCGGAGTTCGGCCGACGTGCCGCGCAAAACGGCAGCAACGGAACCGACCACGGCACGGCCGCACCGCATTTCGTCATCGGCGGGCGCGTCCGAGGCGGGCTCTACGGACCGGCCCCCGATCTCGCCAATCTCGCCAACGGCGACCTTAGATACTCAATCGACTACCGGCGTCTCTACGCGACGGCCGCGCAGACATGGTGGGGCTTCGCGCGCACCGGCGCCTTCGACGGGCACGCGCCTTTGCCGATCCTGAAGGGCTGACCCCGGCCGTCGCGGCTGCGATCTAGCGCCGCTTCAGAAACGCCGGAACGTAGTCGCCGAAACCCGTCTGCTTTTCCGAGTCGGACGGCGGAGTATGCGGCTGGCGTCGCGGCTCCTGCGGCGCCGCCGGTGCGGGCGGGCGCTGAGCCTGGCGCCGCTCGCCACGCGGCTGTTCGCGCTGGCGCTCCTCGCGCCGTGCCTCGGGCTTCCGCGGCTGCTCTTTTGGCGTCTCTTCGCGGCGCGCTTCCTGCGGACGCGGCTGCTCTGCCGCCGCATTTGCCGCTTCGCCGCGCCCGCGGCCTCGCCCGCGCCGCCGCCGGCGACCGCCAGCCGGCTGGCGCGCATCACCGGCTTCGGTTTCGCCGCCGGGCGCACTCTCTTCCGGCACCGGCGCAGCCGGCGCCGCGGTCGCGCCGTGGCGCGGGATGCCGCGCCGGATCAGGCGCTCGATCGCGCCGAGATT
>CAZUYG010000567.1:0-3269 GCA_964624265.1 uncultured Candidatus Odyssella sp. | reverse complement strand
CGTCAGCTCTCCCGTTACGATGCAGGTGAACAACCCGCCGACGTCGGGAACCTACGCCGGCGAACCCGAGGCGGTCGAGGTGGTCCTCACCGTCCCCGAAACGACGATGCTTTCGGCTGCCGTCTATCAGGGCACGGTCACCAACGTCGTCCGCGCCGTGGGCCTCATCGAGGTGACGGGTCAGGCTTGCGTCCTCGCGTTGAATTCGACAGCGGCCTCGGCGCTCAAAATCTGGGGCAACACGACCGTGCAAGCGCTCAACTGTGTGCTGGGTTCGAACTCCAACGCATCGAGCTCGATCAATATCGGCGGCTCTTCCATCCTGACCGCCGATTCGCTGTGGTCGGCCGGTGGCATCCTGGACTCCGGCGCAACGACACTTGCGAGGCCGCCGATCAGCGATGCGTGGGCACTCGACGATCCCTACGCGAATCTCACCGTGAGCGGGATGGGCTCCTGCGCCGTGACCAATCCGCCCAACTACAACAGCACGATGACGCTCAATCCGGGCCGCTACTGCGGCGCCGTGAAGTTCGGCGCGCAAGCCAACATCACCCTGCAGCCCGGCACCTACTACATCGACAAGGGTGATCTTACAGTCAATGCTGGCGCAAAAATCCGCTGCAACTGCACCGGAACGCAGGGCGTGACATTCGTCCTTACGAGCAGCGGCAGCCCATCCCAAATTGGAACGGTGACGATCAACGGCGGTGCGGACATTCAGCTCAATGCGCCGTCGGATCCCAGCGCGTACTACAAGGGCGTCCTGTTTTACCAGGATCAGCAAGCCTCCGCGAATACGGCCAAGTTCAACGGCGGTGCCTCGATGATCTTGAACGGCGCCATCTACTTCAAACGCGGGCTGATCCAGTACAACGGCGACCACAGCGCCACCGCCAAGAGCTGCACGCAGATCATCGGCGACACGATCGAATTCACCGGCAACTCGAAGATCATCAACAATGGCTGCAAGGACGCCGGCATCGAGCCGATCAATGTGAAGGGCGTCCGGCTCGTCGAATAGCGGCCGGCATTGCGAGACGGACAGGACATTCGAGGATGATGACGAAACTGAAGACTCTGCTGGCGCGGCTGAATGCGCTCCGGACCGGAAACGCCGGCACGTTTGCCATCGAGCATGCCCTCGTCATGCCGTTCCTGCTGCTGCTGCTGAGCGGCGCGATCGACCTCGGCTACGCGCTGACCCAATCGTCCTCGCTGAGCGGCGCCGCGCGCGCCGGCGCGCAATACGCGATGTGCTTTCCCTCCGACGCCGACGGCATCAAGGACGTCGTCACCAAGGCCGTGAACTACGATCCGGCCACCCTCACGGTGACGTCGAAACTCGCCTGCGAGTGCGAAGACGGCACCGCCGTCGTCTGCACCGACACCTGCAGCGGCACGGCGCCCCTCGCCTACGTGACGGTCAACGTTTCGAAGACCTATTCCTCGCCGCTGCCGACGGCGATGATGCTCGGGATCGGCACGTTGTCGGGCTCGGCCGTCATACGCGCCAATTAGGGTGGCGGCCATGCCAATGCGCGACGCACGCTCGCCAGCCCGGCGCACGCTCGTCCGGGCGCTCCGTTTCGGGCGGTGCCAGGACGGCGCCGCCGCGGTCGAATTCGCGCTGGTGGCTCCGACGCTTTTCCTCGTGCTCCTCGCCCTGTTCGAGTTCGGCATCTTCGCCTGGAACCGCCATTCGCTCGAATTCGCGACCGAGGAGACGGCGCGGGTGGTGATGACGAAGACCACGGTCTCGGACACGCAGGTGGCCACCGAGATCAAGTCGCGCGCGTCCTCCATCCCCGCCGACGAGATCTCGGCCACGGTCACCCAGGAAACCGTCGGGACGACGACGTTCGTCACGATGACCGTGGCCTACACCTACAAATACTTCCTTCTCGGCACGCTCGTCGGGCTCGAACCGATCGTGTTCACCAGCAAGACGCGCGTGCCGCTGCGGCCATCGAGCTGATCGACGCCGCCGCGGCGCCGCGGCGTTTGGCAATTCGGGCGCATTGCTTTAAGCGCAATGCATGTCAGCCCACCCCCTCATCCGGCTTCAGCCCGGCCGGGACCGGCGCGTTCGCGCCGGCGCCCCCTGGATCTATTCCAACGAGATCGCGATCGACGCCGCGGCGAAGGCGCTCGCGCCCGGCTCGCTCGTGCGCGTCGAGACGGCCGAAGGAAAGCCGCTCGGCACCGCGGCGTTCAACGTGCATGCACTGATCGCGGCGCGCCTCTACGATCGTGATCCCGCGGCGGCGCTCGACGCCGAGTGGTTCGCCGCCCGTCTGCGGCGCGCCCTGAAGCTGCGCGAGACGTTCTTCGCCAAGCCGCTCTACCGCCTCGTCCATGCCGAGGGCGACGGCCTGCCCGGCTTCATCGCGGACCGCTTCGGCGACGTTTGCGTCGTGCAGACCAATACGGCGGGCGCCGAACGGCTGCTGCCGGCGTTTTCCGAGGCGCTCGACCGCACGCTGGGGCCGAAAGCCGTCGTGCTGCGCAACGACGGGGCCGGACGCGCGCTCGAGGGTCTCGACGACGAGATCAGGGTGTTGAGCGGCAGCGTCGACGGCCCGATCGAGATCGAGGATCGCGGCGCGCGGTTCCCCGTCGACGTGCTCGCCGGGCAGAAGACGGGATGGTATCTCGACATCGCCGAGGCCCGCGGGCGCGTGGCGCGGCTGGCGCAGGGCGCGACCATCCTCGATCTCTACTGCCACACCGGCGCCTTCGCGGTGATCGCCGGACGCGCCGGCGCCAAATCGGTGCGCGCCGTGGACAGTTCGGCCAAGGCGGTGGCGCTGGCGGAGCAGGCGGCGGCGCTGAACGGTCTCGCCGGGCGCGTGCGGTGCGAACGCGCCGATGTGTTCGACACTCTCGCCGCGCTCGCGGCCAAGCGCGAACGCTTCGCCATCGTCGTCGCCGATCCGCCGAGCTTCGTGAAATCGAAGAAGGACCTCGGCCCCGGCGCGCGCGCCTACCGCAAGCTCGCGCGGCTTTCCGCCGGCGCGGTCGAGAGCGGCGGCTTCCTGTTCGTCGCCTCGTGCTCGCACAACATGACACCGGAGCTCTTCGCAGGCGAAGTGGCGGCGGGGCTCGCCGCCGCATCGCGCACCGGCCGCATCGTGATGAGCGGCGGCGCCGGGCCCGATCACCCGATCCATCCGCAGCTTTCCGAAACCGCCTATCTCAAATGGCTGCTGCTGCAGATCGACTGACTCATTCTCGTCACACTCTTGGCCGATCGTGACGCTGCGCTG
>CAZUYG010000566.1:0-3270 GCA_964624265.1 uncultured Candidatus Odyssella sp. | reverse complement strand
CGCCATAGGCACGATAGGCGGCCTGAAGATGCATCGGGATCGGGTAGTAGATGGCGGTGGGGATGCCTTCGGCCTTCAGGGCCGCGGCTATTCGGTCGCGCTGGTCCGAGAGTATCGAATACTGCGCCCAAGCGGAACGGTGGCCCGCCGGAATTTCGGGCGTCTCCACCGCATCGCCGAGCGCCTCGCTGTACTTCATCGCGACCTGCTGTCTGCATTCGAGCTCATGCTCGAATACGTCGAGCTTGGCGAGAATGACGGCCGCCTGGATCGTGTCGAAGCGCGCGTTGAGGCCGACCCGCTCGACTTCATACTTGGACCTGCCTTGCCCATGCACCCGGATCGATACGAGCTTTGCCGCGAGCGAATCATCGTCGAGGAAAATCGCGCCGCCGTCGCCGTAGCAGCCGAGGGGCTTGGCCGGGAAGAAGCTCGTGGCCGTGATCGGCGCCAGCGCGCCCACGCGCTTGTTGTGGAGCGCGCCGCCGAAACTCTGGGCCGCGTCGTCGATGAGCGAAAGGCCCTCGGCGTCGCAGAGCTTGTTGAGCGCGGCGTAGTCGGCGGGCAGGCCGAACAGATCGACCGCGATCACCGCGCGCGGCCGATGCGTGCCCTCCTTTTTGACCGCCGCGATCTGACGCGCCAGATGGTCCACATCGATGTTGAACAGGCGCGGATGCACGTCGACATACACCGGCCGCGCGCCCACGAGCAGCACCACCTCGGCTGTGGCCGTGAACGTGAAGCTCGGCACGAACACGGCATCTCCGGGGCCGATATCAAGTGCCATCAGCGGCGCGATCAGCGCGTCGGTGCCGCTCGAAACTGTCAGGCAATGCTTGGTGCCGGCGAGCGCCGCGAGGCGCTTCTCGCACTCGGCCACTTCCGGGCCCATGATGTATTGACCGTGCTCAAGGACGCGCTTGATGCCGGCATCGACGCTATCCTTGATGCGCGCGTACTGGGTCTTGAGATCGATGAAGGGAAGCGTTGCCATTGGTCTCTCTGTGTCGGAACCGATTACTTCGCCGGCAGCAATGCGCCGTCCTTCTCCTGGTAGCGCTCGCCGGTGCGCGGGCAGACGAGATCGCGGCCCAGCACCTCGCCGGTGCGGCTGACCCAGCCGCGCCGGCGCGCCGGGTTGCCGACGACGAGCGCATGGTCGGGCACGTCTTTCGTCACGACCGCGCCGGCGCCGATCATCGCGTAGCGGCCGATCGTGACGCCGCAGACGATCGTGGCGTTGGCGCCGATCGTGGCGCCGCGCTTGACGAGCGTCGGCGCGAACTCGGATTTCCGCTCGACGAAAGCCCGCGGCGTCAGCACGTTGGTGAAGACGCAGGACGGCCCGCAGAAGACGTCGTCCTCGAGCGTCACCGCTTCGTAAAGCGACACATTGTTTTGAATCTTGCATCCGGCGCCGACGGCGACGCGCGGACCGATCATGACGTTTTGCCCCACAACAACACGCGCGCCGATACGCGACTCCGCGAGGATGTGGCTGAAATGCCAGACCTTGGATCCGGCGCCGATCTCCACGCCATCATCGATCAGCGCCGTCGGGTGGACAAAATAGCCGGCCATGATCACCACGTACCGTCAACTTCTATCGATTCGCGTCGCTCCAGCGCGCGTTGGCAGGCATCGAGTACGGTCAGAACGCGAATGCCTTCCGCCGCGTCCGAGGGAGGATTTGATTCGCCGCGCACCGCCGCCAGGAATGCCTCGCACTCGCGGCGCAGCGGTTCCTCACCAGCATAGGGAATAGGCTCGGCTTCAGCCCTCGTAATCACGGGGGTTTCGCCAGACCAGCTGGCGGCGTGACGGTAGAGCAGCAATTTCTCCGGGCCGGGCAAGATGTCGTTGAACACCGCCATCGCCCTCGCGCCGACGACAACCATGCGCTGATCCTTGTAAGGATGCAGCCAAGAAACGAAGACGTGCGCCTGCTCACCACCCGGAAAGGTCAAATGGCTCAGTGTGGTATCGGCAACGCCATGAGAGAGGAACTGTGCGCCTTCGGCGACGACGCGCACCGGCATCGAACCAACCAGTGCGAGAATCATGGAGATATCATGCGGGGCGAACGACCAAAGCGCATTCTCTTCCCGCCGGATGCGCCCGAGACTGAGCCGGTGCGAATACATGTAGCGCAGTTGGCCGAGCGCGCCGCCACGCACGGCAGCGCGCAGCGCGATGAACGCCGGATGGTAGTGCAGAAGATGCCCGACCATGAGAACCAGTCCACGCGCCGCGGCGAAGTCCCGCAATGCCCTGGCCTCGGCGACATCGAGACATAGCGGCTTCTCTACGAACGTATGCTTTCCGGCCGCCAGCGCTCGCTTGACCAGGGCGCCATGCGTCGCCGCCGGTGTCGCGATCATGATGGAGTCGATGCCGGTATCCGCGAGCAAGGTCTCGGCGTCTGGGGCGATTCGCACGTCGGGATAGCTTGCGCCAAATCTCGATCGGGTATCGCCGGATGCATCGCTCATCGCGACAAGTGCGCCGAGCGCGTGCATGTTCCGCACGAGATTCGCACCCCAATGGCCGAGCCCGAGTATGCCGACCCTTGGCGAACGAACGTCATTTGTGTTGGGCATCGTTAAAACTGCCGTGGTCAATATTCATGGCGCAATGTTCGACGGAATGTCCAGCTACCATCCGCCGCACCGAGCCGGGTATCGCCTCGTTTCACGTCTGAATCGGAGCGCGGGCGCGATGGAAGCGATCTTCGTCGGCGGCAGCGGCCAAATCCCTTCGCACACCGGCATCTTGTTACAATTGGGCCGGTCATCGCGCCAAGGATGTATTCAGCCTTGCTCGCCGTGATCATCGCCCTCGAAAGCGGGCGGCGCGGCGCCGCGGGCCACGCGATAGGGTTCGCAATTCGCGGCGAGTTCGCGCGCCAGCAACCGGTCCCGCGCGGATCGGAACTTGTCGAGTGTCGCAACCGGGTCGCCCGGTACACTGGCAGCCCACCAGATCGGGTGGGTCAGCAGCTGGAGGGCGCGTCCTGCGGCGATGGCGCGGTGCTCGAGCGGCCGGCCGTGATGCCAGCCACCGCGGCTGTCGGAGCAGTATCCCATTTCGCTGAAGAAGCGTGGTTCGTAGGCGTGCCTGCGCCCGGCGATTGCGCCCCGGCGCCCGAGCAGCGTTGCGGCCGGGCGGTGAAAGCTGACGACGCGGACGGGAGCGCCGGTTGCGTCTTCGAGCGTCCGACACTCCCGGGCCGCGGCATCTTCGAGCACGCGCGGATCGCTGCCATAA
>CAZUYG010000565.1:0-3271 GCA_964624265.1 uncultured Candidatus Odyssella sp. | reverse complement strand
CGAAGCGAGGGCGCCTTCCATCATGCGGCGGAATTCGGCCGCCTCGCGCAGCGGCGGCGGCGCCTGCTCCAGGCACTCCCGGTAGCGCGCGACGGTTTCTCGCGCCGCGGCCTGGAAGGCGGGCAGGCGCCGCGCATCCGGCGGCCTCTGGCGGTATTCCCAGAGCCGGTCCATCGCCGCGTTCATAGCATCGACGCAATCGGAGAAAACGCGCTGCCCGCTGCGCCTGCGCAGCGCGGCCAGATCGCTCCGAATCGGCTTGAGCGCCAGCAGCGCCTCGGCCGGGGCGGCGCCGGCGGCGCTGGCGGCCTTGCTGGCGATGGCAGCCAGGGAGTCGGCGAAGGTTTCGTCCTTGGCGTAGGCGGCCGGGGGCTTGCCGGCGTAGCGTTCCGCGAGAGATTTCCATGCGGCGAGGAACTGGTCGAACGCCAGCTCGCCGAGGTCGCTGTTGCCCGTTTCGTAATAATGGATGGCTTCGCGGTAGTGCTGATAGGCGCCCGCGACGGCGGCGTGGAACGCATCCGTTCCCTCGTCTGCGGCCGCCGGCGGGGCAGCCAACGCCGCGGCCAGACACAGCACCGCGCTAACCAGACGCAAACCACGCATCCCTAACCTCGCATGGACAAGCCGCGTGCCCGCACTAATCTCAATACGGGGTCAGTTCGGCGCCGTCGAGGGCGCCGGCGTGCGGCGTTCCGACGGAGTGTGCCCATGCGGGTGTTGAGAATCGCTTTCATCCTGCTTGCCGCGGCCGCGCTGGCAACCGCCGCGCGCGCGGCCGAACCGCCCAAGGAGCCGGCGCTCGGCGAAAACGGGCTCTACGTTCAGCCCTGGTTCCTCCAGAGCTTCCTCGACCTGCGGGAAGACCTCGAGGAGGCGGCGCAGAAGGGCAAGCGCTTCGCGATTTTCTGGGAGCAGAAGGGCTGCCCTTACTGCAAGGAAACGCATCTCGTGAACCTCGCGAAACCCGAGATCGCGGAGTTCATCCAGAAGCATTACGTGGTGCTGCAGCTCGATCTCTGGGGTGCGCGCAAGGTGAAGGATTTCGACGGCGAGGAGCTGTCGGAGAAAGCGCTCGCCCAGAAATACGGCGTGCGGTTCACGCCCACTGTGCAGTTCTTCCCGGCGAAGATCGGCGAGGCGAAGAAACCGGGCCGCGAGATCGAAGTGGCGCGCATGCCCGGCTACATGCGCCCGTTCCCGTTCCTCGCGATGTTCCAGTTCGTGCAGGACGAGGCCTACAAGGCGGGCCCGTTCCGCGACTATTTCAAGAAAAAGCACGACGAGTCGGTCGCCAGCGGCGGCAAGGCGCATACGTGGTAGACCGGCCCTCTCCCCTTGGAGAGGAGGGGGGCCCGTTGACTTGGCGCAAGCGAAACTTCACTTTCTCCCCGGCGCCGATTTGATCGTCAGCTTGCGGGGCGCTTGAGAAAAGCCGCTAAAGCGGGGGTGAAACCGCCCGGCGCAAGCTGCGGCGGTTTTGTTTTGCGCGCCTCCGGAATCCATGAGCAGCACACTCGTCCTCGTCCTGTCCGGCCTCGTCATCGGCGCGCTGTTCGGCGCGGTCGTGCAGCGGACGAATTTCTGCTCGATGGGCGCCATCTCCGATGCGGTGGCGCTGGGCGACACGAAACGCCTGCGCGCCTGGCTGCTGGCGATCGCCGTCGCCATCGCCGGCACCAATGCGCTGCTGCTGACCGGCCTCGTCGCCATCGACAAGAGCTTCTATCTCGCGCCGCGCGTCGCCTGGATCGCGATGCTGCTCGGCGGCCTGCTGTTCGGATTCGGCATGGTGCTGGCCGGCGGCTGCGCCAGCCGCACGGTCGTCCGCGTCGGCACCGGCAGCCTGAAGAGCCTCATCGTGTTCGTCGTCATGGGCCTCGTCGGCTACATGACCGCGCGCGGTCTCTTTTATTACGTTCGCACCACGGTGGAGCTTGCCGGAAGCGATCTCGCCAGGGCCGGGCTGCCCACCCAGGGATTGCCGTCGGTGGCGTCCGCGGTGTTCGGCCTCGGCGCGGAAACGGCGATCGTCGTCGTCGCCGCGCTGGCCGCCGCCGTCATCGCGCTGTGGTGCTTCAGAGACCGCGCTTTCCGCCGCAGCACGCGCGACATCGTCGCCGGCCTTTCGCTCGGCGCGCTGGTCACGGCGGGCTGGTGGGCGACGGGCTGGCTCGCCGCCGACGAATTCGAGCCCGTGCCGCCGGTTTCGCTGACGTTGATCGGCCCGGCGGGGGACACGTTGCAGTATCTGATGACGTTCACCGGCGCGAAAATCTCGTTCGGCGTCGCCGTCGTGTTCGGCATCCTCGCCGGCAGCTTCGGTGCCGCGGTCGCCAGCGGCACGTTCCGCATCGAGATGTTCGCCGACCGCGACGACATGCTGCGCCACATGGGCGGCGCCGCGCTGATGGGTTTCGGCGGCGTCATGGCCGCGGGGTGCACGGTGGGGCAGGGCATCACGGGCGTGGCCACGCTCGGCATCGGCAGCCTGCTTGCCTTCGCCGGCATCGTCGGCGGCGCGATGATCTCGGTGAAGCTGCTGATGTGGCGCATGGAGCGCGCGTCGCTCGACCGCGGCATCTGATCGGGGCCGTCCGCCGCCGTCGCGCGCGACGGAAACTCAATCCTGCGTTTAGGCGAATTCGCAACCGGCGGGCGCCGGACGCATTGTGAATCTACGCGAAGCGAATATGATCGCGGGAAGAGCCGGCGGCTCGCCTGCGCCGCCCGCGCCATGAGCTAGGGGAGGAAAGATCATGACACGTCTGTTACTGGCGGCCGCCGCGGCCGTCGTCGCCGGCGGCGTGCCGGCGCCGGCCCAGCAAGCCGATGGCCGCGGGCGGGCCAGGGCGTGTCTCAACTGTCATGGGCCGGGCGGCAAGAGCCCCGGCGAAATCCCGACCATCGCCGGCAAATCCGAGGATTTCCTCAAGAACACGCTGACGGATTTCCGCGACGGCAAACGCACCGGCGTCTCGGCCACCGTGATGACCCGGCTCGCCAACGGTCTGGAGACCTACCTGTGAACAAACACAAGCCTTGGACTTGGACCGCGCCCTCGGACGATTGGGAAAAGACTCCCCTGCCGATGCGGCCATCGGGCGACGATCTTCTGTTTCGCGCCGAGGCGATCGCGAAATGGTCGGCCGCGAACGGCGTCCCGCATGGCTTGATCCTGGGCGTAACTCCGGAATACGCCCGCCTGCCGTGGCCGGAAGGAACCCATTTGGTGGCCCTGGATCGCTCGCGGCCGATGATCGATGCGGTG
>CAZUYG010000564.1:0-3273 GCA_964624265.1 uncultured Candidatus Odyssella sp. | reverse complement strand
CGATCTTTCGGTGAGCCGCACCACATTCGATTGGGGCGTGCCCGTGCCGGGCGACGAGAAGCACATCATGTATGTGTGGCTCGACGCACTGACCAACTACATCACGGCGGTCGGCTATCCCGACGTGGATTCGCCCACGTTCAAGAAGTGGTGGCCGGCCGATGTGCACATCATCGGCAAGGACATCGTGCGCTTCCACACGATTTACTGGCCGGCGTTCCTGATGTCGGCCGGCGTGCCGTTGCCCAAGCGCGTGTTCGGCCACGGCTTCCTCAACATCAAGGGCCAGAAGATGTCGAAGTCGGTCGGCAACGTGCTGGCGCCGGCGGAGATGAAGGCCGAGTTCGGGCTCGACCCGATGCGCTATTTCCTGATGCGCGAAGTGCCTTATGGCAGCGATGGCGACATTTCGACCGAAGTGATCGTCCACCGCATCAACGGCGACCTCGCCAACGATCTCGGCAACCTCGCGCAGCGCGTGCTGTCTTTCGTCGCGAAGAACGCCGGCGCGGCCGTGCCGCAGCCGGGGGCTTTCACGACGGACGACGAGGCGCTGCTGGCCGCGGCGCGCGGCGTGCTGCCCGCGATCCGCGCCGAGATGGAGAACTTCGCCATCCACCGGATGCTGGAGTCGATCTGGCGCGTCGTCGCCGAGGCGAATCGCTACGTCGACAAGCAGGCGCCGTGGTCGCTGCGCAAGACCGATCCCGCGCGGATGGCGACGGTGCTTTACGTGTGCATCGAGGTCATCCGCCAGCTCGCGATCTACATCCAGCCGGTGATGCCGGGTTCCGGAGCGAAACTGCTCGATCAGCTGGCGGTGCCGGCGGACAAGCGCGCCTTCGCCGATATCGCGGCGCCGGTCGCGGCGGGCACGAAGCTGCCGGCCCCGCAGGCGGTGTTTCCGCGCTATGTGGCGGCGGAGCCCGGCGCCGCCGCGGGGTGAACATGCCGAGCACCGGCACCATTCACGCCTCGATCCTCGAGCGGATCGGCGGAACGCCGCTGATCCGGCTCAGCAAGCTCGCGCCGGCAAGCGGCGCGCGCGTGCTGCTGAAGCTCGAGAGCGAGAACCCGACCGGCAGCATGAAGGACCGCATGGCGCTGGCCATGATCGAGGCCGCCGAGAAGGACGGGCGCCTCCAGCCGGGCGGCGGCGTGGTCGAATACACCGGCGGCAGCACCGGCGTGTCGCTGTCGCTGATCTGCGCCGTGAAGGGTTATCCGCTCGACATCGTGACGTCGGACGCGTTCAGCGCCGAGAAGCGCAATCACACGAAGGCGCTCGGCGCCACGCTGACGCTCATCAAGAGCGTGAGCGGCGGCATGGACGCGGCGCTCACGCGCAACATGGTCGAAGCCGCGCGGCAGATTCAGGAGCGCAAAGGCAGCTTTTGGACTGATCAGCTCAAGAACGCCGATCAGCTTTCGGCCTACACGAAGCTGGCCGACGAGATCTGGGAGCAGACCGCTGGCACGATCGATGCATTCGTGCAGAGCGTGGGCACCGCGGCGTCGGTGCGCGGCACCGGCGAGCGCTTGCGCCAGCTCAAGCCCGGCGTGCGCGTCGTGGCCGTGGAGCCGGCCGAATCCGCCGTGCTCTCCGGCGGCAAGTCGGGCAGCCACAAGATCGAAGGGGTCGGGGCGGGGTTCGTCGTGCCGTTGTGGAAGCCGGAAGCCATCGACGAGATCGTCCCAGTCTCGACCGCCGAGGCGATGGCGATGGCGCGCCGTCTCGCGCGCGAGGAAGGCCTGTTCGCCGGCACCTCGACCGGCGCCAATCTCGTCGCGGCGCTCAAGGTCGCCGAGAAGCTCGGCGCCGGGGCTACGGTCGTCAGCGTGCTGTGCGACACCGGCATCAAATATCTCAGCACGGACCTGTATCGGGACGCCTGATGCTCGTCGACAGCCACTGCCATCTCGACTTCCCGGATTTCGCGCCCGATCGTGCCGACATCCTCGCGCGCGCGCGCAACGCCGGCGTCGGCCTCATGGTGACGATCGGCACGCGGCTGTCGAAATTCGCCGAGGTGCGCGCGATCGCCGAGAGCGACCCGGCGATCTGGTGCTCGGTCGGCGTTCATCCGCACGAGGCGGAAAAAGAAGGGGTAGGGGACCCTGCCCCGCTTCTGGAACGCGCCGCGCATCCGAAGGTCGTCGGTATCGGCGAAACCGGCCTCGATTACTTCTACAAGCACAGCGCGCCCGAGGCGCAGGCGAAGAGCTTCCGCGCCCACATCGCCGCCGCGCGCGAAAGCGGCCTGCCGCTGATCGTTCATGCCCGCGACGCCGACGTGGACGCCATCCGCATCATGGCCGACGAGCATCGGGCCGGCGCCTATCCGGCGGTGATCCATTGCTTCACCGCATCGCGCGCGCTGGCCGATCATGCGGTGGCGCTCGGCCACTACATCTCGTTCTCCGGCATTCTCACGTTCAAGAACGCGCGCGACATCCAGGAGACGGCGAAGGCGCTGCCGCTCGACCGCATCCTCGTCGAGACCGACGCGCCGTATCTCGCGCCGATGCCGAACCGCGGCAAACGCAACGAGCCGGCCTTCGTCGCGCACACGGCGGCGTTCCTCGCCAAGCTTCGCGGCGAAACGCCGGAGCGGATCGCCGCGGCCACGACCGAAAATTTTATGCGGCTCTTCTCGAAGGTGAAGGCGCCGGCGGCCGCGTGATGGCAACGACCCGCGTCACGATTCTGGGCTGCGGCGGTTCCGATGGCGTGCCGATGGTGGGCGGGCGGGACGGGCGCGGGGACTGGGGCGATTGCGACCCGGGCAATCCCAAGAACCGGCGGACGCGCGCCTCGATCCACGTCGATACGCCGGGCGTCGGCCTTCTGATCGACACCTCGCCGGATCTGCGGCAGCAATTGCTGGCCAACGCGATCGGACACGTTACCCACGTCGCGTTCACGCACGATCATGCCGACCACACGCACGGCATCAACGAGCTGCGCCGTCTGGCACGCCATGGACAGGCGCGCCGGCTTCCGGTTCACGCGGATGCCGCCACGATGGCGCTCATGCGGCAACGCTTTGCCTATGCCTTCGAGCAGCCCGCGGGCAGCCCTTATCCGCCGATCCTCGAGCCGCATATCATCGACGGTCCGTTCCAGCTTGGGACGATGCAGGTTCGTCCATTCCGTCAGGATCACGGCTTCGGCCAGGAGACGCTCGGCTTCCGTATTGGAGATTTTGCCTATTCCACGGACACAATTGGGTTTTTCGACGGGTCTTCAGAGCTTCTCGAGGGCTTGCGGCT
>CAZUYG010000563.1:0-3284 GCA_964624265.1 uncultured Candidatus Odyssella sp. | reverse complement strand
CGAGCGTATCGGGGCGAAGGGCGAGGTGCTGAAGGCGCCCGATCTCGCGGCCGCCGAGCGCGATCTCCGCGCCGCCTTCGCCACCGGCATCCGCGCCGCCGCGATCGTCTTCATGCACGGCTACCGCTTCCCGGCGCATGAGCGCGCCGTGGCCGCGCTGGCGCGCAAGATCGGCTTCACGCAGGTTTCCGTCTCGCACGAGGTCTCGCCGCTGATGAAGCTGGTTGGGCGCGGCGATACGACCGTCGTCGACGCCTACCTCTCGCCGATCCTGCGCCGCTACGTCGATCAGGTGGCGGGCGAGCTGGGCGGCGCGCGGCTCATGTTCATGCAGTCGAACGGGGGCCTCACCGACGCACGCCGCTTCCAGGGCAAGGACTCGATCCTCTCCGGCCCGGCCGGCGGCATCGTCGGCGCGGTGCGAACCGCCGAGATGGCCGGCTTCGGCAAGATCATCGGCTTCGACATGGGCGGAACGTCCACCGACGTTTCGCACTATGCCGGCACCTTCGAGCGCGCGTTCGAGACGCTCGTGGCCGGCGTGCGCATGCGCGCGCCGATGATGCAGATCCACACGGTCGCGGCCGGCGGCGGCTCGATCCTGCATTTCGACGGCTCGCGCTACCGCGTCGGCCCCGATTCGGCCGGCGCCAATCCGGGCCCGGCCTGCTATCGCCGCGGCGGCCCGCTCTGCGTCACCGACGCGAACGTGATGCTCGGCAAGATCCAGCCGGCATTTTTCCCGAAAGTGTTCGGTCCGAACGGCGATCAGCCGCTCGACGGCGCCGTGGTGGCGCAGAAATTCGCCGCGCTCGCGGACGAGATCCGCGCCAAGACCGGCAATGCGCGCAAGCCGCAGGAGGTGGCGGCCGGCTTCGTCAAGATCGCGGTCGAGAACATGGCCAACGCGATCAAGGAAATCTCGATCCAGCGCGGCTACGACGTCACCGAATACGCGCTGCAATGCTTCGGCGGCGCCGGCGGGCAGCACGCCTGCCTCGTCGCCGATTCGCTCGGCATGACGCGCATCTTCATCCACCCGTTCGCCGGCGTGCTCTCGGCCTACGGCATGGGCCTCGCCGACGTGCGCGCGCTGCGCGAGAAGGCAGTGGAGGCGAAGCTCGGCGCCGAGGCGCTGCCGGGCATCGCCGCGACGCTCGCCGCGCTGGGCGAAGACGCGCAGCAGGAGCTGCTCGCGCAGGGCATCGATCCCGCGCGCACCGAACTCATCCGCCGCGTCCACGTAAAGATCGAGGGCACCGATACGGCGCTCGTCGTCGAATTCGGCACGCTGGCCGAGATCGGCGAGCGCTTCGACGCCGCGCACAAGCAGCGCTACGGCTTCGTCGTGCCCGACAAGGCGCGCATCGTCGAGGCCGCGTCGGTCGAGGCCGTCGGCCACACGCAGGATGCGTCGGCGGATGCGGCGGCGCTTTCGCCGGCCGCGGGCCTGCCGCCGCCGGTGCCGCTCGAGCGCGTCTCGATGTATGGCGAGGATTCGGAAGGCCGCGCCGCCGCGCGCGAGACGCCGGTGTTCGACCGCGCGAAGCTCCGCGCCGGCGACACGATCGACGGCCCCGCGATCATCATCGAGGCCAACGCGACGACGATCGTCGAGCCCGGCTGGCGCGCCGAGATGACGGCGGCCGGTCCGCTCGTGCTCACGCGCGTCGTGGCGCTCGACCGCGGCAAGGCGGTGGGCACCGAGGTCGATCCCGTGATGCTCGAGGTGTTCAACAATCTGTTCATGAGCATCGCCGAGCAGATGGGCTCGGTGCTCGAGAACACGAGCTACTCCGTCAACATGAAGGAGCGGCTCGATTTCTCCTGCGCGATCTTCGACGAATTGGGCGATCTCATCGCCAACGCGCCGCACATGCCGGTGCATCTCGGCTCGATGAGCGAGAGCGTGAAGGTCGTCATCCGCGAGCGCGGCGGGACGATGAACCCCGGCGACGTCTACGTGCTGAACGCGCCCTACAATGGCGGCACGCATTTGCCCGACGTCACCGTCATCACGCCCGTCTTCGACGATGCCGGGAAGAAGATACTCTTCTACGTCGGCGCGCGCGGCCATCACGCCGACATCGGCGGCGTCACGCCCGGCTCGATGCCGCCCGATTCCAAGACGGTGGAGGAGGAGGGCGTCCTGTTCGACAATTTCCTCCTCGTCGACCGCGGCGCGTTCCGCGAGGAGGCGCTGCGCGCGCATCTCGCCTCCGGCAAATATCCGGCGCGCAATCCCTATCAGAACGTCGCCGATTTGAAGGCGCAGATCGCGGCCTGCGAGAAGGGCGTGCAGGAGCTGCGCCGCATGGTCGGCCAGTTCGGCCTCGGCGTCGTCCACGCCTACATGAAGCACGTGCAGGACAACGCCGAGGAGCAGGTGCGCCGCGTGCTCGGCGCGCTCAAGGACGGCAGCTTCGAGAACCCGCTCGACAATGGCGGCGTCATCAAGGTGAAGATCACGGTGGATCGCGCGCGCCGCGCGGCGAAGCTCGATTTCACCGGCACCGCCGCGCAGCTGCCCACGAATTTCAACGCGCCCTCGGCGGTGTGCCGCGCGGCCGTGCTCTACGTCTTCCGCACCCTGGTCGACGACGAAATCCCGATGAACGAGGGCGTGCTGAAGCCGCTCGAGCTCGTGATCCCGCCCGGCTCGATGCTCAATCCACGCCATCCGGCGGCGGTGGTGGCCGGCAACGTCGAGACCTCGCAGCTCATCACCGAAACGCTCTACGGCGCGCTCGGCCTCCAGGCGGCGGGGCAGAGCACGATGAACAACCTCACCTTCGGCAACGCGCAGTATCAGTATTACGAGACGGTGGCGGGCGGCGCCGGCGCGGGGCCGGGCTACGACGGCGCGTCTTGCGTGCAGATCCACATGACGAATTCGCGCCTCACCGATCCCGAAGTGCTCGAATGGCGCTTCCCGGTGCTGCTCGAGGATTTCCGCATCCGCCGCGGCTCGGGCGGCAAGGGAAAGTGGCGCGGCGGCGACGGCGCGATCCGCCGCCTACGCTTCCTCGAGCCGATGGTGGTCTCGATCCTCTCCTCGCGCCGCGCCTACGCGCCGTTCGGCATGGCGGGCGGCGAGCCCGGCGCCAAAGGCCGCAACTGGGTCGAGCGCACCGACGGCACGATCGTCCCGATGACCGGCACTGACAAATGCGAAGTCAACGCCGGCGACTTGTTCGTGGTGGAGACGCCGGGCGGCGGGGGGTATGGCGTGGCGGAGGAGATGAAGAGGGCGGCGGAGTAGAGATCTAGCTCGATGCAAGTCC
>CAZUYG010000562.1:0-3287 GCA_964624265.1 uncultured Candidatus Odyssella sp. | reverse complement strand
AGATGCGTGCGATGACCGACATGGCATTCCCCAACCGATGGCCGAACGGCGCGCAGGCTACGCCGCGCGCCGGGGAATGCCATTCACGCTTCGTCACTAGAGCGTGACGCGGCCGTGCGCGCTATTTCGCGAGCGCGACGAATTTCGCGGCGCCCAGGCTTGCCATGTCGGCCGCCGCCTTCAATTCGCCCCACGTCGTCGCGTCGATGGGAATGCCTTTCGCGACACGCGCGGCGCGCGAAATGCGCTCGGGGTCGCCGGGCACGAGCACCGGCTCGTTCTTCTTGGCGGGCGGCGAGGATTTGAAATAGGCCACCACGGCGTCGATCTCGTGCTTCAGCGCCTTCATGCCGGTGAGCCGCGCCGGATCGATGACGATCTCGAGCATGTTGTTGACCACGCCGTAGGTGCGCGGATGCTCGGGCGCGATCGTGAGGCCGCCCACCAGCGCCGCGCCGAAGATCTCGGCGAACAGCGCCAAGCCGTAGCCTTTGTGCTCGCCGAAGGTGACGACCGCGCCGGGCTTCGCGGGCGGATCGACGAACATCACCTTGGGATCGGTCGTGGGCCTGCCCTTGGCGTTCAGCAAGGTGCCGGGCGGCACCTTTTTCCCCTTGTTCTTCGCGACGCGCACCTTGCCGAGCGCGATCTTGCTGGTCGCGAAATCGAGGATCGTCGGCGGGTTCTTCCCGGTGGCCGGCAGGGTCAGGCAGATCGGGTTGGTGTTGAAGCGCCCGTCGGTGCCGCGGAACGGCGCCACCAGCGCGCGATGGCCGGCAACGTTGACGAAATGCAGCGAAACAAGCCCCGCCTCCGCGCAGCGTTCGCCATAGGTGCCGACGCGGCCGATATGGTGCGACATGACGAGGCCGGCCACCGCAATGCCCTGCTGCTTGGCGCGCGCGATCGCGAGATCGGTGAGTTCCATCGCCATCACCTGGCCGTGCCCCATCTGAGCGTCGCCGACGAGGAACGGGCCGTCGTCGCGGATCAGCTTGAGGCGCCGGTTGAGCTTGAGCTTGCCCTCTTTGAGATTGCGCATGTATTGCGGAACCATGCCGACGCCGTGGCTGTCGTGGCCCTTCAGATTGGCCTCGACGAGATGATCGGTGACGATTCTGGCCTCGCGCGCCTCGCTGCCCGAGGCCTCGAGCAGCGCCGCGATGCCCGCGCGCAGCCTTTCGTGTCTGACGACAATGTCTTTCATGGTTCTGTTCCGACCGTTCCCGCCGAAATGGGGCCGCTGTTGTGCCACGCTGGCCTCCGGCCCGGAAGAGGTACCGGGGCGGCCGGCGAACCGGCGCCGCATCAAAGCTCGAAACGATTCGCGGCAACGGCCTCTTCGTTCCATTCGATTCCGGTCCCGGCCACGTCGGGAATGTGCAGCCGGCCGTCCCGCACGTCGTACGGCATGGCGAGAATGGGGTCGGCCCAGTCTTGCCATTCGAGCCAATGTGCGCCCTCGGTCACGCGCATCACATGCGCGGCGACCTCCGGATAGAGGTGGGTCGAGATCGGAAGGCCGGCGGCCGCCGCGATCGCGGCCGACCGCAGCCAGCCCGAAACGCCGCCGATCCGCATGAAATCCGGCATCACGAGGTCGCAGGCCTGGCGCTGGATTGCCGCGAACATGTCGCGCGGCCCGTAGAAGTTTTCGCCGATCTGAATCGGCGTTTTCAGTTCGGCGGCGAGCCGCGCGTGTCCGTCGAGATTGTCGTACACCAGCGGCTCCTCGATCCACGCCAGCCCCATTTGGTCGATCGCGTGGCACCGCTGCAGCGCCTCGGCCAGATGGAGTCCCTGGTTGAAATCGACCATCAGCTCGACGTCGCCGCCGACGGCGTCGCGCACCGCCGCGACGGTTTCGAGATCGTCCGCGATGCGATTGCGTCCCAGCCGGAGCTTGAGCGCGGTGAAGCCGCCTTCGTCGCGAAGCTCGATCGCCTCCTCCGCCACCGCCGCGGGATCGCGCAGCCACAGCCCATTGCTGTTGTAGGCGGGCACGGAGCCGACCGATCCGCCGAGCAGGACGCAGAGCGGCACGCCGGCTGCCCTTGCCAGCGCGTCCCAGGCGGCCATGTCGAGACCTGCGGCCGCGATCATCGACTGCCCCTGATAGCCCACGAAGTGCAGCGATTTCCGCGCCGCCTCGAACAGCTCGAACGGCGCGATCCGCCGGCCCTTCAGCATGTCGCCGAGATCGCGTAGCGCCGGCACGATGTAGCGCATCGCCTTCGGCGTATAGGGTTCGAGATAGCTGCGCCCGGTCACGCCCTCCACGGTATGGAGGTCGATCAGCACGAGCGGCCAATCCGTGATCGTCGCGATCCGCGCGACGACCGGCCGCCGCAGTTTCAGGAGAACGGCCCGGGCCGTGATCGACTGCAACGTCAGCGCTGCCGGCTGCATTCCGCTCGCTCCCCGCCGCCCATCGGCATGCCGGCAGCTTTTCGGGCGGCAAGAGGCGTGTAAACTCACTAGGCGGTATACGTCGGGACGCCGATGCGGGCGGGAAAAGAAGCGACGCGGCGAAAAATCGTCGATGCGGCCTACGGGTCCTTCTGGCGGGCGGGCTACACGCGGACGAACGTCGACGGCATCGCGGCCCGTGCCGGCATCACGAAGCGAACGCTGTATTCGCATTTCCGCAGCAAAGACGATCTGCTCGAAGCCGTCCTCGCCCGCTATCACGCGCTCGTCGTGGAACGCCTGCAGCGGATCGGCGAGAGAATGCCCGCCGACGCCGAAGGAATGATCGCATCGTTCTTCGGACAGCTCTCGGGCTGGGCGAGCGCCACGCCGCGCTGGTCGGGGTCGGGGATCACGCGGCTCGCCGTGGAACTGGGCGATCTGCCGGGGCATCCCGCGCGCGCGCTGGCGCGCCGCTCGAAAGCGGCGACCGAGGAATGGCTCGCGGCACGGCTAACGGCGGCGCGAATTCCCGAGGCCGCCGCGCGCGCCTGCGACCTCATGCTTCTCATGGAGGGCGCCATGGTTCTGATGCTCATTCATGGCGACCGGAGATACATCGAGGCCGCCGCGCAGGCCGCCGTCCGCCTCGTGGAGCGCTCGCGGCGCGCGCAAGCGCGTTCCCGGCCGAGCATCGCGCGCAAACGGCCTCGGGCTATTCAGTCCAGCCGGTAGCGCACCACAGCCCTTGCGTCCCATTCGATGCCGGCGCCCGGCCGCTCCGGCGCCGCGACCATGCCGCCCGCGAGCACGAGCGGCTCTTGCAGCACGGGGTCGGCGATGTCGAACCATTCGAGCCAGCCGGCCGTGGGCGTCAC
>CAZUYG010000561.1:0-3292 GCA_964624265.1 uncultured Candidatus Odyssella sp. | reverse complement strand
CCGCATCGCGCAGGCCGTCGCGGCCGGCGCCACGGTGAAGCGCCCGGTGCAGGATCAGTTCTACGGCGACCGCACCGGCACGATCGAAGACCCGTTCGGCCATGTCTGGCATCTCGCCACCCACACCGAGGACGTGCCGGAACCCGAACTTCGCCGCCGCGCCGACGAGGCGATGAAGCAGATGGGCGGGTGACGGCGGATCTCCGCGAGGAACGGGGCGGCTTCTACGCGCCGCTCCGCTTCTCTCCCGGCACGACGTAGTTCGCGGCGCCGGCGTCGCGCGCCTTGATTGCCTGATCGCGCAGGATGCGCCGCAGCACCTTGGCGGCGGCGTTGCGCGGCAGCGAATCCACGAAGAAATAGGCGCGCGGGCGCTTGAAGGCCGCGAGCGTCGAGGATCGGCAGTGCGCGTCGAACGCGCCGGCCAGCGCGGCGCCGTCGGCGGCTGGATCTTTCTTGACGATGCACGCCACCGCGATCTGGCCCCAGCGTGCATCGGGCAGCGCGATCGCCGAGGATTCGGCGAGGCCGGGGTGGGTTTTCAGCGTCTCCTCGATCTCTTCGGGGTGGATGTTCTCGCCGCCCGAGCGGATCATGTCGTCGACGCGGCCCATCAAGGTCCACATCCCGCCGGGCTCGCTGCGCACGACGTCGCCGGTGAAGTACCAGCCATCGCGGATTTTCTCCGCCGTCGCATCGGGCCGGTTGAGATAGCCCGAGAACACCGTGTCGACCTGCGCGTCGGCGATCAGTTCGCCTTCCTGGCCCTCGGCCACCGCGTCGTCAGGCCCGCCGCCGAGCTTCACGACGCGCGTCACCGTGTAGTAACCGGGGCCGAGCGTCGCAAGCGCGTCGCGCTGCGGCTCGGGATTGTAGCCGGAGCACATCGTCTCGGTCGTTCCGTAGATGTGGCGCAGCGTGCAGGCCGGCCACTTCGCCGTCATGTGGTCGAACAGTTCGGGCGGCATCGTGCCGCCGCCGAAATTCACGAGCCGCAGCGACTGCATCGCCTCGGCCTTGTAGTTCGGCGCCTGAGTCACCGCGTGCAGCAGCGTCGGAACGGCGAACAGATAGCTGATCTTGTTCGCCTCGATGCGCTTCACGGCATCGACCGGGTTGAACTGCGTCTGCACATACACCGTGCCGTCCATCGCCCAGGTGACGAGCACGACGCCGTAGAATCCGATGCAGTGGCTCATCGGCATGAAGGCGAGCGCGCGGTTGTGCCCGCCGTGGCGCAGGCCCGCCTGGGTCGCGATCCACAGCACGCGCGGCTCGGCTGCCCGGTGCGGGATCACCGCCCCTTTCGGCAGCCCGGTCGTGCCCGAGGTGTAGAAGATGAAGCCGGGGTCGTCGGGCGCCGGTTTCGGCACCGGCGGCAGCGCCGTCGCGTCGCCGCGGCAGGCCGCGAAATCCTCCGCACCGGCTGCGGCGCCGCCGACCGACAGCAGCGGCGCGCCCGCCGGCAGCGCGGCCTTCACCGCCGCGGCGAGTTCGGCGTTCGCGTGGATCACCGCGCCTTCGAGGCCGCCGTGCTGGAGCAGCTTCGCGATGTCGGGCGGCGTGAGCCGGAAATTCAGCAATGCCGGCACCGCGCCGAGCCGCTGCAGCGCCATCAGCACCAGCGCGTGCTCGAGACAGTTGTTGAGCACGGTGGCGACGCGCGTGCCGCGCTTGACGCCGCGCGCCGCCAGGCCGGCGGCCACGACATCGAGCTCGGCGATGAGCTGCGCGAAGGTGAACGCGCGCGGCGAAAGATCGTCGACCAGCGCCAGGCGATCGGGCGCACGCCGGCTCGCGAGCTTCAGGATGTCATAGGCTGTATGCACGGCATTTCCTCCCTCGGCCCGAAAGCATAAAAGAGCCGCGCCGAGCTTGGCAACGACGTTTGAACGATCGTTCAATAGAGGGAGGAGACATGCTGACGGGCGACATGCTGCGCCGCGCCGCGCACCGCCATCCGGCGAAAGCGGCGATTCTCTGGAACGACACGGCGCTGTCGTATCGCGATCTCGATTCCGCGGCGAACCGGCTCGCCCGCGCGCTGCGCGCGGCGAACCTTCCGCGCCAGGCCAAAGTCGGGATGCTGTCGCGCAACCGCGCCGACTACGCCGTGGTCTTTTTCGGCGTCGCCAAGAGCGGCTGCGTGCTCGTCAACGTTTCGGTGCTATATGCGCCCGACGAGCTTGCCTTCGTGCTCGACAAGGCCGACGTCGAGCTGCTGATCTTCGAAGACGTGTTCGCCGAGAAGGTAGCCGCGGTGCGCGCGAAGCTGCCGCGCCTCAAAACGCTGGTGGCGCTCGGCTCCGAGAAGCTCGGCGCGCCGCTGCTCGCCGATTTCATCGCCGGCCATTCCGCCGAAGAGCCGGGCGTCGCGATGAGCGAAGACGATCCGTTCTGCATGACCTACACCGGCGGCACGACCGGCCGGCCGAAGGGCGTGCTCGCGACCCATCGCGCGCGAGCCGTCACCGCGCACACGGTCATGGTCGAGGAATCGATCGACGAGCGCGACATCGTCGGCGTGGTCACGCCGATGTTCCACGTCGCCGCGCTCAACATCATGTTCCAGCCGGCGATGCTGGCCGGCGCCACCGTCACGATGCTGGCGCCGTGGAGCGCCGACGGTTTCCGCGAGATGGTCCAGCGCACCGGCATGACCGCGAATTTCATGGTGCCGACGCAGGCCATCCAGGCCGTGCAGGATCCGAAATTCGATCCCGCCGCCTACCGCACCTGGCGGAAGGTGAGCTTCGCCGGCGCGCCGATGCCGGATTGGACGCAGAAGGCGCTGATGGAGAAGCTGCCGGACCTGCGCCTCACGCAGATCTACGGGCAGTCCGAGATGGGCGTGATCGCCGTGAACCGCTGGTGGAACCTGCCGCAGAAGCTCGGCTCGGTCGGGCGCGAGGCCTACAATGTGGACACGCGCGTGGTGCGGCCCGACGGCACGCCGGTGAAGCCCGGCGAAATCGGCGAGGTCGTCTCGCGCGGCGAAAACCTCATGCGCGAATATTACAACGAGCCGGAGCAGACGAAGGGCTTCTTCAAGCTCGGCGACGGCTGGGGCTGGTCGGGCGATCTCGCCACGATCGACGCCGACGGCTTCATCACGCTCGTCGACCGCTCGAAGGAGATGCTGATCTCCGGCGGCGAGAACGTCTATCCGTCGGAGATCGAGCGCGTGATCTACGCGCTGCCCGAGGTGGCCGAGTGCGCGGTGTTCGGCATCCCCGACGAGCAGTTCGGCGAATTGCCGGCCGCCTACATCGCGCTCAAGGCCGGCGCTGCG
>CAZUYG010000560.1:0-3294 GCA_964624265.1 uncultured Candidatus Odyssella sp. | reverse complement strand
AACTAACGGAGCCGCGCCAGCGTCGCGGCGGGACTCGCGGGCGGAGCGCGGGCGGCGCGATTTCGCCCGGCCCCGTGCGGAACGGCCGCGGCCCTGTCTTGGCGATGGCTGAACGCCTTTCTCGCCGCGGTAGCGTCCTCGATCCAGTACCGGCAAGCTGCGCGGGCGACCGGCGCTTCCAACAGTCCGGCTGAACGGAGGTGGGACCATGGATATTCGCGCGACCCTGCAAGCGATCTGCGACGCGTTCAACGCGCACGATCTCGACCGCATCATGTCGTTCTTCGCCGACGACTGCGTCCTCGAGATGCCGCGCGGCAGCGCGCCTTGGGGTTCGCGGTTCGAAGGCAAGAGGAACGTGCGCGAGGCGTTGGCGGGTCGCTTCGCGGGCTTGCCCGATGTCCACTACGGCAACGCGGAGCATTTCGTCGACGCCGCTGCCGGCACCGGCATGTCGAAATGGCTTCTCACCGGCACCACACCCGCCGGCGCGAGAAAAGAAGTCCACGGCTGCGACTTCTACACGTTCCGGAACGGCAAGGTGATCCGCAAGGATTCGTACTGGAAGATCGTGGAGTAAGCGCCCGGCCCGGGGCGATGGCGCTTTCGGTGCGCAAGGCCTTGTCTGCCGCGTTGCGCGAGGGCCGCGCGGCATCGCGCATCCCTACGTATTCCTTGCGATTTTCGCGGCGCCGAACTCGTGACCGCTGTCACTTACTCCGCCCCCTCGTTTGACATACGATCCGCAGACTTGCGCTGACCGGGCCGCGGGGGCTTGGGAGGCGCGCAACCCCAACCGCGTTAGGAAAGGTCATGTCGCGCCCGTCGTCTGGTCCCTCCGAGCATCGCAGCGCCCTTCCCGAGGGCACGCGGCTGCACAACTACTCTTTGGAGCAGGTGCTCGGCGCCGGCGGCTTCGGCATCACCTATATGGCGCGCGAGGAGGTCACCGAGCGCGCGGTCGCCATCAAGGAGTACCTGCCGAGTTCGCTCGCCGTGCGCGAACGCGACGGCATGACGGTGCAGCCGGTCAGCGAGACGACGCGCCAGGATTACGAATGGGGCCTCACGCGCTTCCGCCAGGAGGCGAAGCTGCTGCTCTCGATGCGGCACCCGAACATCGTGCCCTCGCTGAACTATTTCGAGGCGAACGGCACCGCCTATCTGGTGATGGAGTATCAGGACGGCCAGACGCTCTCGCAGATCACGGCCGGCGCCACGACGCTCGAGGAAAGCGAAGTGCGCGAATTCCTCGACCCGCTGCTCGACGGCGTCGAGTACGTGCACAAGGCGGGCCTGCTCCACCGCGACATCAAGCCCGACAACATCTTCATCCGGAAGGACGGCACGCCCGTCCTGATCGATTTCGGCTCGGCGCGCCAGGCGCTCGGCCATCACAGCCAGTCGCTCACCGCCGTCGTCACTGACGGCTACGCGCCGTTCGAGCAGTACGAGCGCGGCGGCGACCAGGGCCCATGGACCGACATCTATGCGATCGGCGCGGTGATGTTCCGCTGCCTCGTCGGCCACCGTCCGCCCACGGCCACGAAGCGCCTCTCGGCGCACTACAAGGGCGCGCCCGATCCGGCCGCGCAGGGCTTCGCGACGCTGCGCCAGCGTGCCTCGAAGCAGCTCGCGCGCGCGATCGAAGGGGCGCTGATGGTCAGCGCCGAGGACCGCCCGCAGTCGATCGCCGATTTCCGCGCGCTGCTGGCCGACACCGGCGCGCGCGCCACCGTGCGCCGCCCGGACGCGGCGGCGCCGACG
Organism: uncultured Candidatus Odyssella sp.; assembly: GCA_964624265.1. GTDB lineage: Bacteria > Pseudomonadota > Alphaproteobacteria > Bin65 > Bin65 > SBBV01. The sequence goes on along the minus strand of CAZUYG010000560.1, from coordinate 1,527 downwards.
CTGCTCGCCGGCTCGCGGCCCGCGACCTATGCGGCCGGTCCGGGCGAGAGTCATCGCACGATCAGCGCGCCGGTGAAGCGCCGCCGCGCGCTGCCGGTCTATGCCGGCCTGCTCGCGCTGCTGCTCTGCGGCGGCGCGGCGGCGGCCTATCTCGGCGTCGGCGGGATCGACATTCCCGGCTACACGCTGAATTCGCCGACCGACGCCGCGCGCCAGAAGGCCGACGACGAAGCGAAGCGCAAGGCGATCGAGGAAGCGCGCCGCCGCGCCGAAGACGAAAAGCAGCGCGCCGATGCCGATGCGAAGCGCCGCCTCGACGAGGCGGAGGCCAAACGGAAGGCCGAAGAAGACGCGAAGCGCCGCGCCGACGCTGAAGCAGAGGCCAAGCGCCGTGCCGAAGCCGATGCGAAGCGCCGCGCCGAAGAGGAAACGCGCCGCGCCGAGGCCGAGCGCCGCAAGGCCGAAGAGGAGGCGCGCCGCCGGGCCGACGAAGAGGCCCGGCGCCGTGCCGAAGACGAGGTCAAGCGCCGTGCCGACGCCGACGCGCAGCGCCGCGCGGAGGAAGAGGCGAAGCGGCGGGCCGACGCCGACGCCAAGCGCCGCGCCGAAGAAGAGGCGAAGCGCGCCGACGCGCAGCGCCGCGCCGACGAAGAGGCCAAGCGCCGCGCCGACGAGGAGCTGAAATCCGCCGCCGCGCGCCCGTCCTATTACTCGAGCGATCGCAACCGCGGCCTGATCTATTTCCCGCGCAACAGCGCGGCGCTGGAAGCCTCCGCCTGGCAGGCACTGGCGCAGATTCTCGCCGACGCGCGTGCCGGCCGCGCACGCATCACGCTCGCCGCGTTCAGCGAGGCCGGCGAGCCCGGCGGCGTCGAGGGCGCGCGGCTGCGCCTGCAGCGCCTCGCCGCGATCCGCGCGTTCCTGATCCAGCGCGGCGTCGCGCCGCAGAACATCCGCGTGCTGCACCAGCCGGCGCAGGGCGCGGGCGCCGACCACCGCTATGTGATGGTCTCGCTCGAGGCCGCGCCGGGCGCCGATCGCCCTGGCGTGGACCGTCCGGGCAACGATCGCCCCACCACGGACCGGCCCGGCAATGGCCGCCCGGACACCGCGGTGCCCGAACGCAAGTATTCGCAGGCCGAGCTCACGCTGCTGATGTTCCGCCTGCTGAAGGGCGCGGCGATGTCGACGAACATCAAGACGGAAGGCGACCAGGCGCTGGCCTCGGGCGCCGACGTCTCGGCCATCGCCGTGTGCGTGAACTGGGCGGCCACGACTCCGGAGAAGGTGTCGATCGGCGGCGCCTACATGTGGAACTCGCGCACCGGCTCGCTGCTGCAGGAGCGCGCGCTCCAGGGCTGCCGCAACATGAGCCGCCCGAACTGCGAATGCGTCGTGGTCGATGTCGGCGGCGGCAACGCGCTGCGCCTGCCGCCGGCCTGGGCGCAGAAATACGCGAGGCAGTAGTCCGCGGCGAAGACCCTCGCTTCCCATGCGCCAAGCGGCGCACGGGAAGCGAGGGCGGTG
>CAZUYG010000559.1:0-3298 GCA_964624265.1 uncultured Candidatus Odyssella sp. | reverse complement strand
AGACGAATCGCGAGGAGTGGCTGCGTTTCGCGATCGCGCAGAGCCGCAACTCGCCGGTTTCCTGGCTCTTCGAGCGCGCGCGCGACCGGATTTCGGACGACGTTCTGCTGCGGACGCGCGCGATCTTCCCCGGCGACGGCCGCGGCGACGGCCGCGCCGCGCTCGAGATCGCGTTCGAGTGCAACATCGGCGCCGGCAAGCGCCTCACCGCCTATGTGCGCGCGTTCGACGAGCGCAGCAACGCCGCCATTCCGCTGCCGGTCGAGGACGGCCGCAGCGGCGTGGTCCGCGGCGGCGTGACGCTCGACGAGGAAGCGCCACAGACCGCGTTCCTGTTCCCGGAGCGCGGCGAGCGGCAGGCGAGCATCGTCGAGATCCCGCTGGCGCACGACGACATCCGCAAGAACACGCCGCGCGCGCGCGCCTGGCTGCGCCACTACCGCGTCGTGCTGAAGGTGCGCGCCGGCCGCGGCGAGATCGCGGCGGCGGTCTATCCCTATGCGGAGAACCTGCGCCGCGTGCTCGAGGCCTGCGTGCCCTGACGGCGGCTATTTCGCGTCGCGGATCTTCGCGTCGAGCGCGATCGGGCCGGCGTTTTTCGATTCGCCGGGCGCCACTTTGAGCCGGTCGGGATCGGTCGCGAACCGGATCCAGCGCTTGCCGCCCTTGGGGCGGATGACGAAATGGTAATTGCCGGGCGCCAGGCCCGCAAACCGGAACTGGCCTTCGGCGCCCGTGACGGCCTTGGCTGCGAGTGGCTTGTCGTCGCACGGCCCCTTGCCGATGCCGAAATCGAACGCGCGCACGCCGCACACCTGCACGTCGGCCTCGGCGATGGGTTTTCCGTCGGACCATTCCGCGCGGCCCGCGAGCGCGCCTTTGGCCTGCGCCACCGGCGGCGGCAGCAGCGCGCCCTTGCCGAGCACGGCGATGAGCATCAGGTCGTTGTCGGCGAGAGCCGAATTGTGCATCTGGCGCGATTCCCACGCCGTGCCGGAATAGCGCGCGAGACCGAACTCCGTGGCGGCCCACACGGCGCCCGACGAATCGGCGGCCACCGCGCGCGTGTTGTGATCGGTGGGAATTTCGCGCATGCGGCCTTCGTCAATCACGGCGACGCGCGCACCCGACGTCAACCAAAGCCGGTTGCTCTCGTCTGCCGAAATGAAGTTCGCGGCGGCCAGGCCGCGCTCCTGCTCCCACTTTTCCTTCTTCCAGGTGTAGAGCCCCTTCGCGAACGGCAGCCACACCTGGCCCGTGCGATCGACGGCCAGTCGCCCGAACACGTGCTTGGCGCGGAAGCCCTGGCCCGCGCGGAAAACGCGCCAGTCCTTGCCATCGAAATGCAGCACGTGGCCGTCGCCGAGCGTCGCCCACATCGCGCCGCCGGGACCGGCGGCGATGCCGAGCACGCGCGCATTGCGCGGCGCGCCCGTGACGGCGAGATCGAAATGCTTCCAGCCGGCTTCGTCGTTGTAGGAAAGCGCGGTCTGGCTCGCGGCCCACAGGCCGCCCTTCTCATGGCAGGAGATTCGTTCCACGAGGCCGCGGCCGACCGTCGCCGGCCGCGTGAAGCGCGCGCCGTCGAACGTGACGATCGCCTCGCCGCCGGCGATGAACACGGTGCCGCTGCACACCGCGAGATCGGCGATGCGGTCGTCCGGCAACTGGCCGGCGCGCCGCGTGAACTGCTTGAAGCCCGTGGAATCGAGGCAAACGAGGCCCTGGCTCGACGTCGAGGCGCACACCATGTCGGCCGCGCGCGCGGGCGCCGCGGCGGCAAGCAGCGCGGCGGCAACGGCCGCCAGGGCGGCGCGAATTCTCATCCTGCCTCGGCCTCCATCTCGACGTCCCCGCTAGGCTAGCGGCAATGCCTTGTCAATTCGCGAAGAAAGCGCGGGCGCTCACCCGCGCCGGGCCGCGAACGCCATGTACCGCGTGCGCGACGTTCAGACGGCCGCCGCGATGAGAGTCTCGGCCGCGGCTTTGGCGCGGCGCGCGGCGCTGCGGTCGCCCGTGACCGCCGCCGCCAGCACGGCGCCTTCGACGAGCAGAAACAATTCGGCCGCGAGCTTCACCGGATCGGCCGCGCCGGACGACGCCGCGGCACGCCGCACCTCGCCGAACAACCACGCCTTGTGCGCGAGCACGGCTTTCTTCACCGGATGTTCCTTCTCGCCATACTCGGCCGCGGCCTTGTCGAACAGCGAACCGCGGAACGCGGGTTCGCGCGTCCACGCCTCGATCGCGTCGAACATCGCGAACAACTCGGCGCGTCCCGGCGCGGCACCCGCGATCGCAGCGGCGAATTTCTCGCGGAACGCCGCGTCGCGCTTCGCGAGGGCTTCGACGATCAGCGCTTCCTTCGAATCGAAGTGATGATACAGCGTCATTTTCGCGAGTCCGGCCTCGGACAGGATCTTGTCGATGCCGACGGCGTGGAAGCCGTGGCGGTCGAACAGATCGAGCGCCGTATCGACGAGCTGCACGCGGGCATTGCCGCGTTTGGTGCCGCGCTGGGCCATTCGCAAATTGCGGTGTTAGACAGGTCCGTCTAGCACGAATCCGCGCGTCGAACCAGCGGCGGCGCTCGTTTCACTCGATCAGCGCGTCGGGCGCGATGCGGCCGACGACGTCGAATTGGCCGCCGCCGCGCGGCTTCACGACCACGATCTCGCCCTCGCGCAAGACGACGCGCGCAAGCGCCACGATGTTGTCGTGATGCGTGACGAGCAACACCGACGGCGTGGCGATCGGCTGCGAGACGAGCGCGCGGAGGTGCTTCGTCTGCTCGACCTCGCGCTCGGGCCGCCCGTGGATCGAGTTCAGCACGTCGAGCGGCTCCACGTCGCCGATCGCGAGCAGCTCGGCGGTTTCCATGCCGCGGCACCAGCGGCTGGCATAGAGCTTGAAGATCGTCACGCCGGCGCGGCGCAGCCCGGCGCCGATGGCCGCGGCCTGCGCGCGGCCCGCCGCATCGAGATTGCGCTGCGTCGTGCAATCGCCGAGGCGGAAATTCTCGGGATCGCTGCGCCCCGGCGCCTTCGCGTGTCGTATCAGCCCGTAATGGCCGCCCGCTTTCAGCGCCGCGAGCGCACGCTGACTGCCGTCATCGGCAAGCGCCGCTGGCGTAATCACGGCAAGAAAGAAGGCCAGCCACAGAGACACCGGGACATAGAAAAAAAGGCTTCTGCGCGCCTTCGGCGCGCCGTTCTTGCTTCTCCGTGTCTCTGCGTCCCTGTGGTTCAATTTTCTTGCCGCGCGGCCGCGAAGGTTGCGTCAATTGAGGCGCGAGGGG
>CAZUYG010000558.1:0-3302 GCA_964624265.1 uncultured Candidatus Odyssella sp. | reverse complement strand
CGGCCTCATCTGCATCCTCGCTTGGATCGTGCCGCGCCGCCGCGCGGCGTAGCGCGGGACTTCGTCATCGGCACGCAAAGCGTTCGGACGGCCGTGGGCTAGGTTCGGCGATGCTTTCCTCGTATAATTGCGTATGGCCTGGCCGCCGTCGCGGCCTGCGGGAAGGCCGATGCAAAGAGGAAACGCTCCCATGAAAAGCAGCGTCGTCGTATTCGCCGCCGCAGTCGCAGCGGTAGCCTTCGTCGCCACCGCGAATGCCAAAACATGGCAAGCGGGAAAGTATTCGTGCGAAGACGAGCGTCAGGTCGGCGCCCGCGCCGGCGCGCCGAAGCCCACCGTGGTCGGCACGGTCTCGGTCATCGGCCCCGACAATGTCGGCCAATGCCTCGGCAAATGCGATGCGAACGCGCAGTGCCACACGGTGAACATCCGGCACGTGAATCCGACGCCGAATGACGCCACCACTTGCACGCTCTATTCGAACAAGACGACGCAGAAGTACGTCTACAAGAGCATCCAGAACAAGCAGTACGGCGCGGTCTGCAGCAAGCCGTAGCGGCGGCGCGTCCTAGACGCGGGCCCAGTCGATCGTCGCGCTCTGCGGCTGGCCGGGCAGATAGGCGACGGAGACGCGCCGCCCAATCGCGAGCGCGCCGAGCTTGTGCTTGGGCACGCGGTAGAGGCCCTGCGCCGGGAACGGCGCGCCGTTGCGCGGCTTCACCTGCATCGCGACGAACACCATCGGGTCGCCGGCCTTCTCGGGCTCGATGCCGGGCACCATCTGCCCGGCGGTTGCGCCGGTGTCGGAGACGGACTGTATCGTGCCTTCGGCACGCTCTCCGTTCGCGATCACATCGGCGGCGTCGCGGACGGTCTTGGCCTGCATCGCGCCTGAGATGCCCGGAACGGCGAAGGTGCCGCCGGGCGTGGCGACCGCACCGGGCGCGCCGACCGTCACGTGTGCGCCAGCGCCAGCCCGCATCTGCGCGGCGAGCCCCTGCGCGAGACCGGCAAGGCCGTCCGGCGCCGCGCCGCCGCGCCCGTCGATCGCGACGCGCGCGTTGTTCGCCGGGTCCACGCGTACCGCCACCGTCATGCCGGGCTGCAGCGCGCCCCAGCTCATGCGGCCCAACGTCACCTCAGCCGTCGTCTCGTAGGGCGGCCGGCCTGGAATCGTCACCTGCAGCCGCGCCTCGATCACCGCGTTCACGTTGTTGATCGTGATGCCGGTGTCGCGCACGCTCAGCACGAGCGCGGTACCGGCGATGCCGTTGGCGAGGATGCGGCGATCCGCGCCCATGATCCGCCGCACGAACACGAAGAACACGAGGAGGCCGACGACGGTGATCGCCACGATCGGCACGATCGTCCACACGATCATGCCGCCGATGCCCGACATCATCGAGGCTGGATCCGTCGTGCGCATCGCGCCGCCTGCGATCGTGCTCGTCATGTGCCAGACGACGAACGCGATTCCGCCGGCCACGACGACGAAGACGAGGCCGAACAGGAGGAGGACCTTGGACGTGCCGCGCATTGCGCTCTCCGCGCCGGACTCCGGCGATCATGCCACGCCGAACGGCTCTTGCGAATGCGCGCGGCCGAAGAGAACGGTCTCGGTTGTGGGCCGCGTATGTGTCGTGTAGGGCCTTGTAAGGATGCGGCGCGGCGTGCCGGACGCGTATCGCGCCGCGGCGCAGAAATGGCACGATGGTGCGGGCTATGGCGAATCTCGAAGCCCTGGAACTCTGGCTCACGGCGAAATGGGCCGCGTTCGAGGCGTGGCTGAACACGCAGGTACTGGTCTGGTCCACGCTGGCCGAGGCCGCTGCCGTCCTGCTTCTGCTGCTGCCGGCATGGCTCGGCGCACGCCCGCTCGAGCGGCGCCTGCTGGCGGCGCGCGAGAGCTGGCATTCGCTCGCCTGGCAGCGGCTGGCGGGCGCCGTTGCAGCGGTTGCCATGCCATTCCTGTGGCTGATCCTCGTCTGGCTGGCGGCGGCAGCGGCGCGCATGGGCGAGCTGCCGCACCGCCTTCTCGACCTCGCCGCCACGCTGCTGCTCGTCTGGATCGCCGTTCGGCTCGCGACGCGCATGATGCGCGATTCGCGCTGGACCCGTTTCCTGGCACTCGCCGCATGGCTGGTCGCCGCGCTCAATATCGTCGGATTGCTCCAGCCGCTGCGCGCGACGCTCGACGGCATGGCGATGACCGTCGGCTCGGTGCGCGTCTCGGCGCTGACGGTGATCGAGGGCGCCCTGTCGCTCGCCGTCCTGCTGTGGCTCGCGGTTGTCGTCGCGCGCCTCGTCGAGGGGCGTCTCAGCCGCAGCGCCGGCCTGGCGCCCTCGCTGCGCGTGTTGTTCGCGAAACTCATCCGGGTGTCCGCGATCCTGATCGCGGTCGTTCTCGCCTTCGCCATCGTCGGCATCGATCTTACGACCTTCGCGTTCATGGCGGGCGCGCTCGGCATCGGCATCGGCTTCGGCCTGCAGAAGATCGTCTCGAACTTCGTGGCCGGAATCATCCTGCTGCTCGACCGCTCGATCAAGCCGGGCGACGTGATCTCCGTCGGCAAGACGTTCGGGTGGGTCACGTCGCTGAGCGCGCGCTACACCTCGCTGACGACGCGCGACGGCGTCGAGCACCTGATCCCGAACGAGGTTCTGATCGCCGAGCGGGTGGAAAACTGGTCGTTCAGCGACAACAACATCCGCCTCAAGGTCGGTTTCGGGATCTCCTACGATTCCGACGTGCGGCTGGCGCAGCGGATCGCGCTCGAGGTCGCGCGCGGCATCGAGCGCGTGCTGGCCGATCCGCCCCCGATCTGCCACCTCGTCAATTTCGGCGACAGCTCGGTGGATTTCGAGCTTCGCCTCTGGATCAAGGATCCGGAGGAGGGCGTGTCGAACATCACGAGCGCGGTGCGCTTCGCGCTCTGGGACCGCTTCCACGAAGCGGGAATCGCGTTCCCGTATCCGCAGCGCGATCTGCACCTGCGCTCGGCCGAGGGCCCGGTGCGCGTCAAGCTCGAAGGCGGCGCGAAATAGCGGCAGACGTGGTTCGGCAGCGCCAATGCGTCATGCTGAGGGGCCCACTTGGGTCCCGAAGCATCTCTCGCCGATTGGCCGCGGTTGGCAGGGTGTGCTTCGATATCGTGCGAACCTGGCGAGAGATCCTTCGCGGCCGAAGGGGCTGCTCAGGATGACGGCGTCGGGATGGCTTCGGCGGGTGTGATCCACTTCATGAACCGCAGGTGAACGGCTTCACTGCGGGCCGGGGCGGGTTTCGGCATAGTCCGCGTCAG
>CAZUYG010000557.1:0-3318 GCA_964624265.1 uncultured Candidatus Odyssella sp. | reverse complement strand
CGAGCGCTGGTACGACCTGGCCGCCGCCGCGAAGCCGCGTTTCGAGAGCGAGGAGCAGGCTGCCGTCGCGCTACGCGCGCGCGTGGAAGCGGCCGTGGCCGACCGCCTCGTCGCCGACGTGCCGGTGGGCGCGTTCCTTTCGGGCGGAATCGATTCGGCCATCGTCGCCGCCGCGATGCGCAAGGCCTCGACTCGCGTGCGCACGTATACGGTCGGCTTCGAGGGCGTGCCCGACTATTACGAGGAACGGCCGGCCGCGAAGCAGGTGGCCGATTTCCTCGGCACCGAGCACACCGAGATCGCGGTGAGCGCGGCCGAAGCGCTGGGCGCGGTGGAGAAGGTGTTCGACGGCCTCGACGAGCCGTTCGCCGACAGCTCGGCCATTCCCACCTATCTCGTCGCGCAGGCGACCCGGCGCCATGTGACGGTGGCGCTTTCGGGCGACGGCGGCGACGAAGTGTTCGGCGGCTATCGGAAATACCAGGGCGAGCTGCTGGCCGAGCGCTATCGCGCCGTGCCGGCGCCGTTGCGCCGCAATCTCATCGAGCCGCTCGCGCGGCTGCTGCCCGAGGGCAAGCAGCATCCGCTGCTCGAGAAGGCACGGCGGCTGCGCCGCTTCGTGGCCCATGCCGGCGGCGACGCGGCCACGCGGCAGGCGGGCTGGATGCGGCTTATGCCGGAAGGCGAACTCGACGCGCTGCTCGGCCCGGCGCCGGCGGCACCCGCGCTGGAGGCGAAGGTAGACGCGCTGCGCGGCGCGGCACGCGACGCCGATGCGGTGAACCAGATGCTGTTCGCCGACATCGCGCTCGGCCTGCCCGGCGACATGCTGACCAAGGCCGACCGCATGAGCATGGCGAATTCGCTCGAGGTGCGCTGCCCGTTCCTCGACCATCGCGTCGTCGAGGCCGCGGCGGCGATGCCGGGCGCGTGGAAGCTGAAGCGCGGCGAGGGCAAGGCCATCTTGCGCCGCGCATTTGCCGATGCGCTGCCCGCGGAGGTGTTCCAGCGCCCGAAGAAAGGTTTCGAAGTGCCGATCGCGCTGTGGCTCACCGGCCCGCTGCGCTCCCTCGTCGAGACGGCGCTCGAGCCCGGCACGCTCGCGGCGCACGGCATCGCGGTGGCGGCGCCGCGCCGCTGGCTCGCGGAGCTCGAAAGCGGCCGACGCGATACTTCGGAGAAACTCTGGACGCTCATCGCGTTCACGCAATGGGCAGCGCGGCGCAGCGCCATTGCGCCCCGTTCTGCATTGGGCGCCGCCGCATGAAGATCGCCCAGGTCTGCGCGGTCGATTTCACGCTCTATCATTTCATCCTGCCGCTGATGCGGGCGATGCGCGACGCGGGCCACGAGGTTGTCGGCATCGCCAGCGACGGACCGTTCATGGCCCAGATCCGGGCCGAGGGATTCCGCGTCGAGCCGGTCTACATCGAGCGCTCGTTCAACCTGCTGCGCCATTCCGGCAGCGCGCGGCGCCTGAAGGCGCTGTTCAAGCGGGAGCGCTTCGACATCGTGCACGTGCATACGCCGGTAGCGTCGCTGATCGGCCGCTGGGCCGCGTGGCGCGCCGGCGTGCCCAAGATCGTCTACACCGCGCACGGATTTTACTTCCACGAGCGCATGGCCTGGCTGAAACGCGCGGCCTTCGTGGCGCTCGAATGGCTCGGCGGCCGCCTCACCGACGCGTTGTTTACGCAGGCCGAGGAAGACGCGGCCACGGCGCGCCGCCTCCGCCTCGCGAAAGGACCGATCGCCGCGATCGGCAACGGCGTCGATCCCGCGCGTTTCCATCCGGCGGCCGATGCCGGGGAGCGTCGGGCATTGCGCGCGGCGCTGGGCGCGGCCGAGGGCGAGCCCGTGATCCTCATGGTCGGGCGCCTCGTCGCGGAAAAAGGCTATGTCGAATTGATCGAGGCGATGCGCGCGGTCGAAGCGACGCTCTGGGTCGTCGGCGAAAGGCTGGCGAGCGACCACGCCGGCCCGGTGGAGCATGCGATCGAGACGGCCGAACGCGACCCGGTCCTCAAGCGCCGCGTGCGCTTTCTCGGCTACCGGAGCGACGTTCCGGCGCTGATGCGCGCGGCCGACATCTTCACGCTGCCCTCGCACCGCGAAGGCATGCCGCGCTCCGTGATCGAGGCAATGATGACGGCGCTGCCCGTGGTGGGAACGAATATTCGCGGCACGCGCGAAGAGGTCGTCGAGGGCGAGACGGGCACGCTGGTGCCGGTCAACGACGCCCGGGCGCTGGCCACGGCGCTGCAGCGGCTTGCCGGAGACCCGGCGCTGCGCGCCGCATGGGGCGCCGGGGGCCGGGTGCGCGCACTGTCGCTTTATGATGAGAAATTGGTGATCGGGCGGCAGATCGCGGCGCTCGGTCTCGGCGGCGCCGGCGGATAGCGCCCACCGCGCCGGAACTCAGTCGAACGGCGTAATTAGGCCATTTGGCCGAGCCGGCATGCTTTCCGAAGCGAAATCATGGCATTGCGAGCGCTTTCGCGCCGTCGCCCAGATTATTGTTAACAGTGCCTTTACAGATCGCGCGCTATTCCCTGGCAGCGCTCCTGGAGACTTTTCACGTGCGTTTCGCCCGCCTCATCCTTTTGACCGGTGGACTGTTTGCGTCGGCCGTCGCCGCAGCTTTCGGCGTGGATGCCTATTTCAGCCACCAGGACGCCGTCCGGCTCGCCGAACGCGAAGTGAAGAAATCCGCCGAGGTTCTGGCGGAGCGCATGCGCCAGATGATCGGCGCCGCCGACCGGACCCTGGACGCCGCGAACGTGGCTCACCAAGCCTGGCAGCGCGATCCGAATGCGAGCCCCGCCACGGGACACCGCATCCTGCGCGCGCTCGCAAACGCGTCGGACGTTCTCGACGATATCGCATGGTTCGAGCCGGACGGATCGCGGCGCGTCACCTCGGCGACAGCGCTTCCCATACCGATCAACGCACAGGAACGCGATTTTTTCCGGATACACACGGACAACACCGACCGCGGTCTGTTCGTCGGCAAGCCGATTCAGTCGAAGGCGGACGGGCGCTGGATCACCCCGGTTTCCCGCCGCATGACCGATACCTCGGGCGCCTTCATCGGCGTCGTGGGCGGCGTCCTCGACATGAAATACATCCGCGGCGTGCTCGATCGCTTCCACGCCACGAACGGCGCGGCCTATGCCATCATCCTGGAGAGCGGATCGTTTCTCGCGCGGGTTCCCGCGACGGCCGATCGGACCGGAGAGTCGGCTCTCGAAACCAATCTTTTCCGCCGCTACCTGCAGCAAGCCCCGGCGGGCACCTACCGCGCCGCCTCCGTTTCGA
>CAZUYG010000556.1:0-3320 GCA_964624265.1 uncultured Candidatus Odyssella sp. | reverse complement strand
ATCTTGAACGCCTCGCGCAACGGCGTCCGCGACACGCCGAGCGCGCGGCTCAACTGGACTTCCCGCAGACGCGCGCCTGGCCGCAACGCGCCGTCGACGATCATCGCGCGCAGCCTGTCGATGACGAGGTGATGCAAGGACTCGCGCGAGCCGCGGCCAGGCGCGGAGGCGCGGCCTCCGTCGCGCGATCGCGCGGCGCGTTCGCTGCGCTTCGGGCGGGGCCGCAGGGTCGGAGCCTTGCGGGATCGGGAGGTCGGCACGGCCAAGTTCGGTCTCCGTGTGTCGCGAATCTCTTGCGGGTTCTGCATCTATCACAAACGGGCGCGCATCCCGCAACCGTCTCCGCCGACGCGCACCTGCGCCGCGCAAGGGCAACTACTGCATGCAATAAAGAAAGATTGCATGCAATTCCATGATCTGCCCTAATTCTGCAGATGCACAACGAACGGGGGCGGCATCGCATGGGTGTCGGGCAGATGGTTGGGGCGAAGGCCGGGCAGTTCGCCGGCCGGGAAACGCCGCCGCGAACCTTCCTTGGGATGTTGACGCCGTCGTCGAATACCATCCTCGAGCCGGTCACGGCAGCGATGCTGTCGGGCCTGCCGGACGTCACCGCGCATTTCGCGCGCTTCAAGGTGACCGAGATCTCGACCAGCGCCCAGGCGCTCGGGCAGTTCGACCAGGAGCCGCTTCTGGCCGCAGCTGACCTGCTGGCCGACGCGCGCGCCGACGTGATTGCCTGGAACGGTACGTCCGCCGGCTGGTTGGGCTTCGATCGCGACCGTGCGCTCTGCGACGCGATCAAGACGCGCACAGGTATTGCCGCGACGTCATCGGTGCTTGCGCTCGCGGAGATTTTCCGCCTGACCCGCGCGGCGCGGGTCGGCCTGGTCACGCCCTATCTTGACGAGATCCAGAGCCGCGTCTGCGACACCTTCGCCAGAGAAGGCTTCCCCTGCGTCGCCGAGCGCCACCTGAACGACAAGGGCAACTTCTCGTTTTCGGAGGTCTCGACCGCGACGATCGCGGACATGTGCCGTGCCGTCGCGTCGTCGAAACCCGACGCGATCACGATCTTCTGCACCAACATGCGCGGCGCGCCGATCGCGGCAGCGCTCGAGCAGGAGCTTGGCATACCCGTCTACGATACCGTTGCGACCGCAGTCTGGGGTGCGCTCCGCGCCAGCGGAATAGCGCCGGACCGCGTGCGCGGCTGGGGCCGGCTGTTTTCGGACGTTTGTTAGGCGTTTTCAGGGTCAGGAATCGCGGGCGCATCGAGCACTCGCCCGCATACAGAGGAGAACCGATCAATGAAGCGTCGCAACTTCCTGCGCCTCGCCGGAGGAGCCGTTGCCGTACCTGCGATCACGGCACCGTTCGTGTCGCGTGCCGTTGCCCAACAGGCCGGCGCGAATGCAATCACCGTCACCGGCATTTCCAGTTTCCGGCTGATCGAAGAACTCATCCCGCGCTTCACGCAGGAAACGGGCATCGCGGTCGATCTCCAGATCCTGCCGTACCCGCAGCTGCGCCAGCGCGCGATGGCCGATCTGGTCGGCGGAACCGCGAACAGCGATGTCTATCTCCAGGACATCATCTGGCTCGGCGAATGGGCGAAGAACCAATACGTCCGGCCGCTTGACGATCTCTTCGCGCGCGACCGTGCCGAGATCGACGTCGACGACATCCTGCCGGGTGCGTTCAGCTCGTTGTCGCGTTGGGAAGGCAAGATCTGGAGCATCCCCTTCGGCGCCTACTACTTCCTCAACTTCATGCGCACCGACTGGTTCCGCGAAAAGAATCTCGCCGCGCCGGTCACGCTCGCGGACGTCGATGCCGCGGCACAACAGCTGACCGATGCGCGCGCCAACCGCTTCGGCATCTCGATGGCCTATCAGCGCGGCGGGCCGATCTGCTCGTGGTTCCTCGCGACCTACGCCGGGGCTGGCGGCAAGCTGCTTGCCGACCCACCCAACAACTTCGCGCCGACACTCGAAAGCGAGCGCGCCGTGAAGGTGCTGGAGCACTATGTCGGCTGGCTGCGCTTCGCGCCCCAGGGGGCCGTCGGCCACCATTGGAATGACCAGACGGCGGCGATGCAGAGCGGGCGTCTCGGCATGGCGCCGACCTTCACGGTCAACGGCGCGGAGTTCATGAAACGTGACCGCTCGGTGATCTCGAATGCCCTCGGCTATTCCTACATGCCGAAATATGCGGCGTCCGAGACTCCGGTGATTCCATTCGGGGGCTGGGCGGTGGCGATCAATGCACGCACTCAGAAGGTCGAGCCGTCGTGGAAGTTCCTGAAATGGGTGATGAGCAAGCGCACGCAGCTCGATCTGTCGCCGCTCAATGGTACGCCGGTGCGCTATTCGGCGCTCCAAGAACCAGCATTGCAGCAGCAGTTTCCGTGGTTCGAGTTCGTCCTGCGGGCCGAACGCGAGGGACGAATCTTCCAGGACTACAGGCCGCGCTATCCGTTCTATCCGCAGATCGAGGACGCGCTCGGCCTGCAGCTCAACCGCGCCGCACTCAATCAGGTCCGGCCCGCCGAGGCGCTTGCCACGGCCAACCGCCAGATCGCGGAGATTGTCCGCGGCGCCGGCCATCCGGTTCGATAGCGGGCCTCGGCCGACGCGCTGAATGACGGAGATCGGAGCGCTCCGGAGGCCACATCGCAGGGGTGCTGCGATGTGGCCTCTTCTCGTCCCGGCCGGCGGCTTCAGCGTCGTGTTCGTGGCGCTGCCGCTTATCGGGCTGTTCGCGCTCAGCCTGTGCAACTGGACGCTCACGCGCTCGCGCAGCCCGAGTTTCGCCGGCGCCGACAACTATGTGCGCATGGCGTCCGATGGGGCGTTCTGGGGTTCGCTCGGTACAACGGTGCTGTTCACGATCGAGAGCGTCGTGTTTCAGCTCGTCCTCGGCCTCGCGGTCGCGATGCTGTTCAACCGGTCATGGCGTGGCATCGGCCTGATCCGCACGCTGTTTCTCGCTCCGATGATGATCGCACCGCTCTTTGCGGGAATGATCTGGCGGCTGGTGATGTCGGAGGAATTCGGGTTCCTCAAGCAGGTGCTGCTCGCGATCGGCTTCGAAAATCCGCCGGTGTGGCTCAACGACCCGGCCTTCGCCCTGCATGCCGTGATCATGGTTTCGGTCTGGCAATGGACGGCGTTCGTGGTGCTGTTCATGCTCGCGGGCCTGCAGACGATTCCGCCAGAGCTCTACGAGGCGGCGGACCTCGACGGCTGCGGGCCGGTGCGGCGCTTTCGTTACATCACGTTGCCGATGCTGATGCCGTTTCTTGTCAGTGTCGGCAT
>CAZUYG010000555.1:0-3325 GCA_964624265.1 uncultured Candidatus Odyssella sp. | reverse complement strand
ATCCACGCCGTGGCCGCGGGGCCGCGCACGGTCAGCCGCGTATCGGCGACATTCCGCACCTGGGTCACCACCTGGCAGAACTCCTCGGCGGCGCCTTCGATGAGATCGGTTTCGCTCGGATCGTTCCAGATCCAGAGCGCGCCCGAAGGCGCCGTGAGACGGAGATGAGGCTTTGGCTGCGGCGGCTTCTGTTCCCGAATGCGGAACGACCAGTCGTAAGTGTTGACGCCGAGTACGGCGATATTGCGGATCCGATCCGTGTTGCGGCGGACGACGCCGAGCATATCGTAGGCTGCCTGGCCATGCGCCCATGTCTCCATGAGCCGTGCCGTGATCGCCGACCGTACGCTCATGTCGGGGCCGACCCACGCGACGCGCGCGGAGGGGGCGGCCGCTGCGAACCGTTCGGCCATCGTTCGAGCGAAGTCGTGCCAGGCCGCTAGCAGCGCGCGCCCGGAGAGCCCAGCCAACTCGGTGCGTTCGAAGTCGCGCAATGTGCCGCCGCCGCCGAGGTGCGCAAGGACTCTTTCCGCGAGTGCCCGGAACGCCTCCGGTTCGGCGAGCGAAAGCAACGCGCCGCGATTCCAGAAATGCAGGTGCCCGATGATGTCGGACAGACTCCAGCCCTTGAACGCGGATCGCTCCGCGAGTGCCTTTTCGTCGAGCGGCGCCAGCAGCGCATGCAGCGCCGCGCTTTCGTCGGCAAAGTCCTTCGGTTGCTCGAACATCGCAATCTGCCCGCCGTTCACCGCGAACGCAGCGCGGCATAGCCGAGCGCCGCCCACCCGGCAAGGAATGCGACGCCGCCGAACGGAGTCGCGTAGGCGAACGGACGCAGGCCGGTGATCGCGAGGGCATAGAGCGACCCAGAGAACAGGACAATGCCGGCGACGAAAAACGCCGCCGCGAGTCGCGCGCCGCGTCTCTCGCGCAGAGCAAGTGCGGCGAGGCCTGTCGCCAGCGCATGGTACATGTGATAGCGCGCGCCGGTTTCGAAGGTCTGCAGCGCATGGGCGTCCAGCACGCCGGCAAGCGCGTGCGCGCCGAACGCGCCCGCCGCGACCGCCAGCAGCCCGTTCACCGCCGCGATGAAAAGCCAGGGATTCATGCCCGGATAAGAAGCCGCCGGGCTCGCCGGGTCAAATCCGGCCCGCGGCTCGGTCTCGGCGCGCCGTTGGGCAGGACTAAGGAGGAGGCATGGTCTCCAGCGCGGCGACGAGCGCCACGACGAAGAGAAGCGCCGTCAGTGCGTATTCGACGATCGTCGCGCGGCCTGCGCCATTGCGGCTCTTCATGCGGCCCCCGGCGGACATTTGCGGTCCCGGGGTTGAATCTAGCGGCTCGCCGCGAAAGGTCCGTTACACTGCGTCGTGAAGAAAGCGTTTCGTGCAGTTGTCAGCGTGCGCCTGAAAGGCGGAAAAGGCGTTCAATCTCGAACCGGTCTTGCGCGCCGAGCGGCGCGGCTGGTGCAGGTGCCGCGGCCGGCTCCAGGTCGGCGAGATCGGCGGCGTATTCACCGACGCCCAGTGAGACAAACGCGTCCGATTGAGCGGTCAGCGGAAGGCCGCCCCGGGTGCTCTCGCTGTTGGAACGCTGATCCCCGGCGATCGCGAGCGTCGCCGCAGAGAGCACGAGCAAGGCCGCAGCGGCAAACCGCCAGGCGGGAAACGACGGCGCCTGGGTCTTCGTGCAGACCACGCCCGAGGCGCCCATCATGGCGGCTGCCGTGCGCGTCAGCACCGTTGGCGCCGCCTTGACGCGGCGGCTCTGGCCGCTGACGTGGGGAAAGGCACGGACGAAATTCAGCGGTGCCGGCGATGCGATGGTCATGACCATACCGTGCTGCCAACGGGGGCGGAACGCGCTAACGCTTGCGTAAGCGCATTTCGCAATCTTCTCTTCGCAACCGGCGCGGGCAAGCCGGTTTTGCCGCCTCCTATGGTTAAATTAAGGTTCATGCAACAAACGCTGGACCGTTAACCTACTTCCCGGTTTCGCGGCGCGAAGTTCTGCCGCCGCGATCCTTGCTCCTCAGGGCGATTTGGCGCGCGCGTTAAGACTTCGGAAACTCTGTCCCTTCTTATTTCGGTAGGCACGAATCACGGTGCCGCGCCCAACCAAGTCGCTCTCTGAAGGGTCGCCATGGGTTTCGCCGAAACGCTGATCTATGCCGCTGATACGCTGGAGTCCCTCGCGTACAACCATATCGCGCAGACCGGAGCCGTTGTTCTGGCGGTCGTGTTTGCGGGCTCATATCTCGCCGGCGAGACCGGCTCGCGCTTGCGGGCGGGGCTTGTGCGTCTCGGCGTTTTCGCGCTGATCGGCGCGCTCGGCGCATTGACGATGGTCGCCGTCAACGGCGTGCCCGCACCGCAGTCGGCGGAGGCGCCGGTTTCGCGCAAGGCCGACCGGCGGGTTGAGGACTGGATCGCACGCCAGCAGCAAATGGCCGAAACGGCGAGAGACCGCGCCACGCGAAGCGGCCCGGGCGAAGCCCGTGCGGCCGAGATGGCGCGGTTGCGCCTTCTCGAGCGTGCCGAGGCGCGACGGGGTATCGAGCGGGAGGGGGCGGAAATCCGGCGCACGCCGGAAGCCGCCCGCAATGCCGAACAGCGGCGGCGCGCGGCGGACCGCGAGCTGCGTCTGGCCGACATCGACCGCGTCGAGGGCCGACTGCAAGCGGCGGTCCGGCGCTACCGCGTGGCGCAGGCCATGTTCGCGCGTCTGGCCGATCCGCGATCACGCCATGACGGCAGCGAAGCCGAGCTACACGAGGCTGACGTGCTCGCGGAGCGCAACGAAGTCGACAGCGCGCGCGCGGTTTACCGCAGCGCCATCGCCGGCCGGCGCGAACTCGACGGCGTGCCTGAACCGGAGCGGCGCAGCGGGATCGCGTCGGCGTTGCTGCGCTACGCGAATTTCGAGATCGACCGGCGGGAAGCGAAACCCGCTCGCGCGGCGATCGAAGAGGCTTCCGCCCACTATGCGCATCTCCGCGCGCAACACGGCGCGTTCGACGCGATCGTCGCGCGGGCCCGTCTCGCGATCGTTCTCGGCGACGGGATCGCGGCACGCGGCGAAATCGCGGGATTGCGGGTGTTGGTGAGGGAGCCCGCTCTTGCGTCGCGTACGGCGGAAGTCGACGTCGTGGAGGCTCGCCTGCTGATGACGGAAAGACGAGCGCCCGAGGCGATCCCTTTGCTGGTTCGCACGGTCGCGTCGCTGCGCAATGAGCTCGGCGCAAGGCCAGCGCTCGGCAATGGCGAGCAGCGCAGGCTTTCGGAGGCGCTGCTCGCTCTGGCCGAAGCTGAATTCGCGGCCGGTG
>CAZUYG010000554.1:2448-3333 GCA_964624265.1 uncultured Candidatus Odyssella sp. | reverse complement strand
ACCATCCACCAGATGATGACGAGCATTACGATTGCGCTGGTCCAGGTCACGGGCTTCAGGCCTGTTCGATTTCGACCAGCGTGCCGCAAAAATCCTTGGGGTGCAGGAACAGCACGGGCTTGTCGTGCGCGCCGATTTTGGGCTGCCCGTCGCCGAGCACGCGCGCGCCCTCGGCCTCGAGCCTGTCGCGCGCCGCGAGGATATCGTCGACCTCGAAACAGACGTGGTGCATGCCGCCGGACGGATGGTCGGCCAGGAACTTGGCGACTGGCGAGTTGGCGCCGAGCGGGTGCAGCAGCTCGATCTTGGTGTTCGGCAGTTCCACGAACACGGTCGTGACCCCGTGCGCGGGCATATCGACCGGCGCCGAGACCTTGGCACCCAGCGTTTCGCGGTAGGTCTTGCTCGCGGCAGCCAAATCTGGAACCACAATAGCGACGTGATTCAATCGTCCGATCATAGCCTTACCCGTTTATCCTCGCGTCTGCTTAAACCCGCACGATGTGAACGGCCGTCGTCGGCTTCTTGCCTTTGGTATCCAGCAGCGTGCGCCTTATGGCGCGATACGCAGCCTCTTCCACGGTGCCGTCGTCCCCGCGCTGCTGCCCCGAGAGCTTGGCCAACGCGGATTCGATGGCATCGATCAGCTTGTCCTCGAGCTCGCGCTCGTCGCCCTCTTCGGCCAGGCCGTGCAGCGCAAGCTGCGGGTCGGCCACGAGCTTGCCCTTGCGGTCGAGCACGACCGTGGCGACGGCCGAGCCGTTGTAGAGCATCCGCTTGCGCTCCTTGATCACCGCCCCGTCCAGGGCGACGAGCTGGGTGCCGTCGAGCGCCAGGCGGCCGTAGGGCACTTCATCGACGATCTCGGGTCGGCCGGGCGCGAGG
>CAZUYG010000554.1:0-2438 GCA_964624265.1 uncultured Candidatus Odyssella sp. | reverse complement strand
CCCGTTGGGGGCGACGATCGTGTTCGGGATCTGGAGCGACTGGCCGAGCTTCTCGTGCTCCATCATGTGCCGCGCCTCGCCGTGTACCGGTACGAGGATGCGCGGACGGATCCATTGATACATCTGCGCAAGCTCGTCGCGCGCGGGATGGCCGGACACGTGGACGAAATGATCCTTCTCCGTAACGACTTCGGCGCCGAGCATCGCGAGCGAATCGTGCAGACGATTGATGGCACGCTCGTTGCCGGGAATGATGCGCGACGAAAAGACCACCGTGTCTCCGGGCTCGAGCGAGACGTTCGGGTGCGTGCCGGCCGCGATGCGCGACAGCGCCGCGCGCGGTTCGCCCTGGCTGCCCGTGGCCGCCATCAGCACCTTGTGGCGCGGCAGGTCGGCCGCTTCCTGCTCCGACAGGAACGGCGCGATGTCGCGCAGATAGCCGGTTTCCTTCGCCGCCTCGTAGATGCGCCAGAGCGAGCGCCCAACGAGCGCCGCGTGCCGCTTCGTGGCCTTCGCCACGGCCGCGACCGTCTCCAGCCGCGCGACGTTGCTCGCGAAGCAGGCGATGACGACGCGCTGCTTGTAGCCCTTCACCAGCTCGATCAGACTGTCGCGCACCTCTTTCTCCGAGCCGGCCACGCCGGCGCGGAAAACGTTCGTCGAATCTCCGACGCAGGCCAGAACGCCGTCATCGCCGATTTTCGTGAGCTGCGCCTCGTCCACCGCCTGTCCGACGAGGGGCGTCGGATCGAGCTTCCAGTCGCCGGTGTGGAAGACGGTGCCGGCCGGCGTGCGAATCAGCAGCGCGTTCGGCTCCGGGATCGAGTGGGTGAGCGTCACCATCTCGATGTCCCAGTGGCTGCCGACTTTGAAACGCGCGCCGGGCTTGAGGACGTGGATGCGCGCCTCCTGATCGAGGCCCACGTCTTGCAGCTTGCGCTTCAGCACCGCCGCCGTGAACGGCGTCGCCCACATCTTGCAGCGCAGCCGCTCCCACAGATAGGGCACGGCGCCGATGTGATCTTCGTGTGCGTGCGTGAGCACGAGGCCATCGAGCTCGTGCGCGCGGTCCACGATCCAGCCCGGATCGGGCATCAGCACGTCGACGCCCGGCACCTGCTCGTCGGCGAAAGTGACGCCGCAATCGACCATGAGCCAGCGGCCGCGATAGCCGAACAGGTTCATGTTCATGCCGATCTCGCCGGCGCCGCCCAGCGGCAGGAACAGCAGCTCGTCGCCAGCGCCCGTTTTCGCGCGGGACTCCATCAGCGCTTGTTCCGGTAGTAGATGTCGGCGATGCCGCGGAGCGTGAGGTCCTGGTCGACGTGCTGGATGGCCGGACAGCCCGCCGCGATCAGCGGCACGAGCCCGCCCGTGCCGATCACGGTGAGGCGCCCGCCCTGCTCTTCCTGGATGCGATTGAGCAAACCTTCGATCAAACCGATATATCCCCAATAGATGCCAGACTGCATCGCGCCGACGGTGCCGCGGCCGATGACGCGCGGCGGCCGGCGGATCTCGATGCGCGGCAGCTTGGCCGCACCCATATATAGGGCTTCGAACGCAAGGTTTATGCCGGGCGAGATGACGCCCCCCACGTAGTTGCCGTCCGGGTCGAGGACGTCGAAGGTGGTCGCGGTGCCGAGGTCGACGACGACGGCCGGCATGTCGTAGCGGAGCTTGGCCGCGACCGCGTTGGCGATGCGGTCGGCGCCCGCCTCTTCCGGCCGGTCGATGAGCACTTTGAGGCCGTATTGGAGCGCCGGATCGCCGACCACGAGCGGCTCGCCGCCGAAATAGCGCTGGCACAGGCTGCGCAGATTGAAGCTCGCCTGCGGCACGACGTTGGAGAGGATGGCGCCGGTGATGTGCTTCCGCTCGAGGCCCTCGAGCGCCATGAGCTGGGTCAGCCACACCATGTATTCGTCGGCCGTGCGGTGCGGCTGCGTCGAGATACGCCAGCTTCCACGCCGCGCTTCCCCGTCGAACACGGCGAAGACGGTGTTGGTGTTGTTCGAGTTGATGACGAGGAGCATCAGACGACCCCCGGAAACGCGCAGGGCCTCATTCTATAACTTCTCCGTATGAAATCGTCTCGCGGCCGCCGCCGGCAAGCTCCAGCACCAGGGCGCCGGAGGGGTCGAGGCCGGCGAACCTGCCTTCCCGCTCGTCGCCGTTGCGGCTGATCCGGATCGTCTCGCCGAGTGCGTGCGCGCGGGCGAGCCAGGCTTGGCGCAACGGCGCGAAGCCCTCGGCCAGCCAGTGGCGGTACCAATGATCGAGGCGCGCCGTCAGGGTCTCCAGCGCGCGCTCGACCGCAGGATCGCCGCCCAGCGCGGCCACGCTCCCTGCCGGCCACGCTGTCTTCTCGGGCGCCGCGGCAAGGTTGATGCCGATGCCGGCGATCAGCCAATCCAGCGTGTCGGGCGTGCCGCGCG
>CAZUYG010000553.1:0-3337 GCA_964624265.1 uncultured Candidatus Odyssella sp. | reverse complement strand
TCGCCACGCTGGTTTCGTAGGGCCAGCCCAGCACCTGCCAGATCTCGTATTTCGATTTCGCCTCGCCCGGGTAGTCGGCGACGTTGGCGCCGCGCGCCGGGTGCATCCAGATCGGCACGCGGTGATGGTTCGTCGCGCGCTCCAGGATCGGGAAGAATTCGGGGTCGTCGAGCGGGCGGCCGTTCACATTGGTGAAGATCTGGATGCCGCGCGCGCCGAGGGCCACGGCGCGGTCCATCTCCTCGAGCGCGGCCGGCACGTTGTTGAGCGGCAACGACGCGGCCCAGGCCGGGAATTTGTCCGGCTTGGCGTCGCAGATTCGCTTCAGCTCGTCGTTGCCGAGCCGCGCCAGCGCGGGCGAATCGCCGGGGCCGGCGATGGCCTCGATCGGCGGGTTGGCGAGCGTCAATACCTGCTGATAGCCCGGCCACTGCTCCATCATGCGGAGGCGCGCCTCGATGTCGTGCAGCATCGCGATGCTGGTCACGCGCTTCACCATGTCGCCGCGCCCGGGCGCCAGCTCGCGCATGCGCGCGATGAACGCCTTGGGCAGCACGTGGTTGTAGATGTCGAGCTTGCGCGCGCTCACCGTTCCCCTCCGAAGCCCGCGGACGCGGCCCGCGGCGCGAAAGAGTGCAGAAGCGCGCGCCGCGGCGCAAGCGTTGCGGCGGAACCGCGCGCGGCCATGCGTTGCACGCGGCACGGTTCCGCCTTTCGCGCGCGCCCGCTCTCGGGCACAGTGATGCGCGGGCCGATCCCCGCAGCACCGAGGACACCGCCGCTTCATGGCACTTTCGCCGCCCGTCGCAACGCTCACGCTCAATCCCTCGGCGGATATTTCCGTCGAGGTCGGCCGCTGGCGGCCGGGCGAGAAGATCAGGGCCAAGGTCGTGCGCTGGGATCCGGGCGGCGGCGGGCTCAACGTCGCGCGCGTGATGCGCGCGCTCGGCCTCGATTGCCTCGCGATCCACACCGCCGGCGGCCCCGAGGGTGACAAGCTCGATCACGCGCTCGACCGCGCCGGCCTCCATCATCGCGCGATCGCGATCCAGGACGCGACGCGCATCAGCATCATGATCGCCGACCGCAAGACCAGCGACCGCTACACGCTGACGTTTCCCGGGCCGAACCTGACCGCGGACGAATGCGCCACCTGCCTCGCAGCGGTCGAGGCGAGCGGCGCCACGCGCGGCACGCTCGTCGCCAGCGGCAGCCTGCCGCCCGGCGCGCCGGTCGATTTCTACGCCCAGGCCGCGCGGCTCGTCGCCGCGGGCGGCGGCAGTTTCATCCTCGACACGAGCGGCGCCGCGATCAAGCCGGCGCTCGGCGAGCCGATTTTCCTCGCCAAGCTCAATCACGGCGAGCTCGTCGATCTCGCCGGCACGCCGCTCGAGAGCCGCGACGAGGTGATCGCGTTCGCGCGCGAGCTGATCGGCCGCCAGAAGCTTCAGAACGTCGCGATCACGCTGGGCGCGGAGGGCGCGCTGCTGATCACGCCGCGCGGGGTACATTATTCCCCGTCGCCGCGCATCGACGCGCGCTCGCCGGTCGGCGCCGGCGACAGCTTCCTGGCCGCGCTCGTCGTCGGCATGTTCAACGACGAGCCGCTCGATCAGGCGCTGCGCATCGCCGTTTGCGCCGGCGCCGCGGCGGCTTCGGGCGAGGGCACGTCGCTGGTCCAGCCGCGGGCGGCGGCCGACATCCTCAAGCTGTTCGAGCGCCAGCTCGGCCCCGCCGGGACATAGCCGCGCACGGGGCGCACGATCACTTATCGCGCGCGATTTCGTCGCCGAGCCATTTGCGGAAGAGCTGCACGCGCTTCAGCGCGCTCCTGGCGGGCGGGGCCACGAAGTAATAGGCGAACTGGATCGGCTGCTTCACGTTGAACAAGGTCACGAGGCGGCCGGCGCGGATGTCGTCGGCGGCGAGCCGTGCCTTCGCGAGCGCCACGCCGCGGCCCGAGATCGCCGCCTCGACGACGAGGCTCGACTGGTTGAAGCGCAGGCCGCGCCGCGCGCCGATGTGCTCGATGCCGGCCGCGCGCAGCCACATGCGCCAGTCGGGGCAGGAGGGGTCCTGGTCCGGGCTGTCGTCGTGCAGCAGCGTGAAGTCCTTGAGGTCCGCCGGCGTCTTGAGCTTGCGGTCCTTCATCAGCGCGGGGCTGCACACGGGCACCACGCTCTCGGCCATCAGCTTCTCGGTCACGAGCCCCGCATAGCGGCCGGCGCCGTAGCGGATCGCGCAATCCATGTCCTCGGCGCCGAAATCGGCCAGCGCCATCGAGGCCGAGACGAGCACGTCGATCTCGGGATGCAGAGCGGTGAAGCGGTCGAGCCGCGGCACCAGCCATTTCGAGGCGAAAGACGGCGCCACCGAAACGGTGAGGCGGCCGTCCTGGCTCACGCTGCCGATCGCCTGCAACGCGTCGTGCATGCGCTCGAACGCCTCGGCGAGGCCGGGCAGGATCGCCTGGCCCTCGTCGGTGAGCAGCATCTGCCGGTTCGCGCGGCGGAAGAGCGCGCAGCCGAGAAGATCTTCGAGCTGCTTGATCTGCTGGCTCACCGCGCCCGGCGTCACCGCCAGCTCGTCCGCGGCCTTGGCGAGCGAAAGGTGCCGCGCCGCGGCGACGAAGGCGCGCAGCGAATTCAGCGGCGGAAGGCGTTTCGGGGGAACGGCCACAGCGGAACTGAGGAAGAGGCGTAGAAAAACTCGGTTTGTCTGCGAGGAAGTGGCGCCTATCTTTCCCGTCGTCAAGGCGCGCCGAACGGCGCAACCGTGACGGGCCGGCCCGCCCATCGAGGGCCCGCGGTGATTTGAAGTGCAGCTTGCACCGCGTGACCAAATGCTAAAGCGCCACGAAGTCGCTCTTCGTGGGCACATCGAGGTGTCAAACGAGGAGTCGGCGATGGCTTCCCCGCATCCGTCCGCGCTTTCCGTCTCCGCCGCGCATCGCGCCGGAGCGCCGCGCGCATCCCGTCACCGTCCAGCACGAGGAGCCGGCCGCCAAAGCGGCCGCGCATGATGCCATGTCGCATTTCCCCGCGTTCTTCGATCTCAAGGGCAAGGCCGTCATCGTCGTCGGCGCCACGCCGGTGGCGCTCGAGCGCGTGCGCCTGGCGCTCGCCGCCGGCGCCACGGTGCGCCTCTTCGCCGAAGAGCTTTCGGCGGAAGGCCGCCTGCTCGTGGCCGCGCCCGGTGTCGCCTGGCTGCCGGGCGCGCCCACGACCGAGGATTTCGCGCGCGCGGCGCTGGCCTTCGTCGCCGGCGGCGATTGCGAGCGCGACCGCGCGGCTGCCGAGGCGGCGCGCGCGGCGGGCATTCCTGTGAACGTCATGGA
>CAZUYG010000552.1:0-3340 GCA_964624265.1 uncultured Candidatus Odyssella sp. | reverse complement strand
GGCCTGCCCGAAAGCACGGCCGCGGCCGGCGCGCGCGGCTTGGATCACAGCACGCGCAGGCCGAGCCCGCCGTCGACGCGGACGGGCTCGCCGACCGAAAACGCGAAGGCGCCGCTCGCCAGCGCCACGGCGGCCCGGCCGATATCGGCCGGCTCGCCCCAGCGCCGGATCGGCGCGATGCCGCCGGCGATCAGCGCGTCGTAGCGCGCCTTGGCCGGCGCGGTCATCTCGGTGGCGATGATGCCGGGGCGGATTTCGAACACGCCGATGCCGGCCTCGGCGAGGCGCAGCGCGAACAGCTTGGTCATCATCGCGAGGCCGGTCTTGGCGATGCAGTATTCGCCGCGGTCGGGGCTCGCCACCTCGGCATTGATCGACGAGATCGTGACGATTGCGCGGCCCGGCGCCGGCGCCGCCAGCCAGCGCTGCGCCAGCGCCTGCGTGAGGAAGAACGGCGCGCGCAAGTTGACCGCGATCTGCCGGTCGAAGCTCGCGGGCGTGAGCGCGAGCAGGTCGCCGCGCACGTCCACCGAAACGCCGGCATTGTTCAAGAGCACGTCGATGCCCCCGAACGCCGCCGCGGCCGCGTCGAGCAGCGCGCCGTGGCTCTCGATTGCGGCCACATCGCCCTTCACGAACGCGCCGCGCCCGCCGCGCGCGGCGATGCCGGCCAGCGTCTCGCCCACCGCGTCGTCCTCGACGATGTCGTTGACGGCCACGTCCGCGCCGGTCTCGGCGAACGCATAGGCAATGCCGCGGCCGATGCCGCGCCGCCCGCCGGTGATGAAGATCCGTTTCCGCGCCATCGCGCCGCTCCCCTGTGCGAGGGCGCGATTATCGGCGGTCCGCTTCCTCTTGTCGTCCCCGCCGGCGCGTCCGCGCCTCAGCCTTCCAGCGCGTCTTCCAGGGTGCGCAGGCCGGGGCGCTTGGCGGAGACGAGCACGGCCATGTTGCCGGGCTTGTGCTGGTTCTTCATCATCTTCATGTGCGCCTTCGGAATGTCCTGCCACGAGAACACTTCCGACATGCAGGGATCGAGGCGGCGCTCGATGACCAGGCGGTTGGCCTGCGAGGCCTGCAAGAGGTTCGCGAAATGCGAGCCCTGGATGCGCTTCTGGCGCATCCACACGAAGCGCGCGTCGAACGTGATGTTGTAGCCGGTGGTGCCGGCGCAGAAGACGACCATGCCGCCGCGCTTCACGACGAAGCACGAGACCGGGAACGTCGCCTCGCCCGGATGCTCGAACACGAAATCGACGTCGTTGCCCTTGCCGGTGATCTGCCAGATCGCGGCGCCGAACTTGCGGCACTCCTTCATGTAGTCGCCGTAGCCGCCGCGGTCGTTGACCTCGGGCAGGCGGCCCCAGCATTTGAAGTCGTTGCGGTTGATGACGCCCTTGGCGCCGAGCGACATCACGAAATCCTTCTTCGTGTCGTCGGAGATCACGCCGATCGCGTTGGCGCCCGAAACGGCGCAGAGCTGCACGGCCATCGAGCCGAGCCCGCCCGAGGCGCCCCAGACCAGCACGTTGTGGCCCGGGCGCAGGATGTGCGGGCGGTGGCCGAACAGCATGCGGTAGGCGGTGGCGAGCGTCAGCGTGTAGCAGGCGCTCTCTTCCC
The DNA here is from genome assembly GCA_964624265.1 of uncultured Candidatus Odyssella sp. Lineage (GTDB taxonomy): Bacteria > Pseudomonadota > Alphaproteobacteria > Bin65 > Bin65 > SBBV01. The sequence goes on along the minus strand of CAZUYG010000552.1, from coordinate 1,720 downwards.
AGGTGAGATGCCGCGGCCGCGGCATGAGCTGGCGGTCCTGCACGCGGCAGAACTGCGCGAACGAGCCGTCCGGCGTCTCGTAGCCCCAGATCCGCTGGCTCGGCGAGAACATCGGGTCGCCGCCGTTGCACTCCTCGTCGTCGCCGTCGTCCTGGTTGCAGTGGACGACCACCTCGTCGCCCACCTTGAAGCGCTTCACCTTGTCGCCGACGGCATAGACGATGCCCGCGGCGTCGGAGCCGGCCACGTGGAATTCCGCCTTGTGGACGTCGAACGGCGAGATCGGCTTGCCGAGCGCGGCCCACACGCCGTTGTAGTTGACGCCGGCGGCCATCACGAGCACCAGCACGTCGTGGCTGTCGAGCCGCGGCACGTCGACGACTTCCACCTGCATCGCCGTCTCGGGCTCGCCGTGGCGCTCGCGCCGGATCGTCCACGCATACATCTTCTTCGGCACGTGGCCCATCGGCGGAATCTCGCCGACTTCGTAGAGGTCCTTGGGCGCGTTCGGGGGCGCCGGGCGATACTGGTCCATGGCGACGACATTCTGGGTCATGGCGGCCTTCCCATGTTAGCGCCGAACGAAACCGATGGCGCGGGCCGGCTGGTTGCCGGCCGAGAGTCCGTACATTGCGACTGCTAACGATTCTTTCGCATTGCGGCAACAAATAACTTTCCTTCAGACTCCAGAATGCGACATATTATTTCTCATGATGGGGCTCATCACTATTTTTGTTGCCGATCGACCGGTGCGTGTTTCAATCCTGAGACGACGGGCCGCGCCGGTTGGTGCAACGCACAAATTGCCGTCAGCGGGGCGGTGCCGCGCGGCCGGGCGATATTGCTTTTGTGCGCCGCCCCCAGCGGCTATGAGGGCGCGCCAATCGCAGCATCGAGTTCAGGGGCAATGACCGAAAATACGAAGCCGCGCCGCCCGCAGCGCCGCCAGACGCGCGCCGTTCACGGCGGCACCGCGCGCTCGCGCTTCGACGAAACCTGCGAGGCGATCTTCTTCACCTCCGGCTTCGTCTACGACACGGCCGAGGATGCCGAGGCCGCGTTCAACAATGCGCGCCCGCGCTATCAGTATTCGCGCTTCGGCAACCCCACGGTCGCGATGTTCGAGTCGCGCATGTGCGAGCTCGAAGGCGCCGCGGCCGCGCGCGCCACCGCCTCGGGCATGGCCGCGGTGTTCGCCGCGCTGATGTCGCAACTGAAGGCCGGCGACCGCATCGTGGCGTCGGACGCGCTGTTCGGCTCGTGCCACTACATCATCACCGAGATCCTGCCGCGCTTCGGCGTCGAGGCGGTGCTGGTGGACGGCCGCGATCTCGATCAATGGAAGAAGGCGCTCGCAAAACCCACGGCGACGGTGTTCCTGGAATCGCCGTCCAACCCGCAGCTCCGCATCGTCGACATCCCGGCGGTGTGCGAGATGGCGCACGCGGCGGGCGCGCGCGTCGTGGTCGACAACGTGTTCGCGACCCCGATGCTGCAGCAGCCCTTGCAGCTCGGCGCCGACGTCGTGGTCTATTCGGCCACGAAGCACATCGACGGGCAGGGGCGCACGCTCGGCGGCATCGTGCTCGGCAACGAGGATTACATCGTCAATCACCTGCAGCCGTTCCTGCGCCACACCGGGCCGGCGCTGTCGCCGATGAATGCGTGGCTGCTGCTGAAGGGCCTCGAGACGCTCGAGGTGCGGCTCGAGCGCATGTGC
>CAZUYG010000551.1:0-3349 GCA_964624265.1 uncultured Candidatus Odyssella sp. | reverse complement strand
AGCGCCGGCCTTCCATCATGCGGCCGGTGAACTCGTCGACGATGACCACCTGGCCGTTGCGCACGATGTAGTCCACGTCGCGCGTGAACAGTTTGTGCGCGCGCAGCGCCTGGTTGACGTGATGGACGACCGGCACGTGGTTGACGTCGTAGAGGCTGCCATCCTTGACGATGCCGGCCTCGCGCAGCGCCTGCTCGATCGTCTCCTGGCCCGCCTCGGTGAGCGCCACCGTGCGGCTCTTCTCGTCCTTGTCGTAGTGCTCGGGCTTGAGCTGCGGGATGAGCTTGTCGATCGCCTTGTAGAGCTCGGAGCTGTCTTCGGCCGGGCCCGAGATGATCAGCGGCGTGCGCGCCTCGTCGATGAGGATCGAGTCCACCTCGTCGACGATCGCGTAGTTGAACGGCCGCTGGCACATCTCCGCGATCTGGTACTTCATGTTGTCGCGGAGATAGTCGAAGCCGAGCTCGTTGTTGGTGCCGTACGTCACGTCGCAGGCATAGGCCTCGCGGCGCTGATCGTCGCTCATGTCGTGCACGATGCAGCCGACGGTAAGGCCGAGGAACTTGTAGACCCGGCCCATCCATTCCGAATCGCGCTTGGCGAGGTAGTCGTTGACGGTGACGACGTGGACGCCCTTGCCCTCGAGCGCGTTGAGATAGACGGGCAGGGTCGCGACCAGCGTCTTGCCTTCGCCGGTCTTCATCTCGGAGATCATGCCGCGGTGCAGGACCATGCCGCCCATCAACTGCACGTCGTAGTGGCGTTCGCCGAGCACGCGCTTGGCCGCCTCACGCACGGTCGCGAACGCGTCGGGCAGCACATCGTCGAGGTCTTCGCCGTCGGCGAGCCGCTTCTTGAGCCAGGCGGTGCGTTCCTTGAGCTTCTCGTCGGAGAGCGATGCGACGTCCTTTTCGAGGGCGTTGATCTCGTCGACGGTGGGCTGAAGCGATTTGACGAAACGCTCATTGGCCGAGCCAAAGAAAAGGCGGGCAATGCGGCCGATCATGCGGATTCCTCGGGAGAGTATAGAGCGGGGGCCGGCGGCTGGGGGCGGGACGAAGGCCGGTCGCCGCGGGTGGGTGAGAGATAGGCGGTGGGGCAGGGCCTGTCAACGCACACCGGGTCGCGCCGCGGCTCCGGAAGTGCCGAAAATGCGTGTCTTTTGCGGCGGTTGCGTGGCAGTCCGGGGCGCGCGTCCAACGCGCATGTGATCGCACGCCGCGCCGCGCTGCCTTGTTTGCGGCCGCCCTTTGTGCCACATCCCGGCCAAGCCGGGCGCGCCGGTTTCATGGCGAGGACGCCGCAGCGCCGACCGGCCGTCTCTGACGCGCCCTTCCTCGCCGGATCGGACCATTTTCCATGCTTTCGACCGTGTTCACGCGCTGCGCCGCAGCGGCCTTTGTCGCGCTTGCGCTGGCCGCGCCCGCGCCCGGCCAGGAGAAGGCGCCGGACCCCGTCGTCGCCGACGTGAACGGCGAAAAGGTCTACCTCTCGGACCTCGTCGCCACCTATCGCGCGCTGCCGCAGCGCCTCCAGCAGGTTCCGTTCGATCAGCTCTACAAGCCGCTGCTCGAGCACCAGATCGCGATCCGCCTGCTCGCCGCCGAAGGGCGCAAGGGCAAGCTGCACGAAACCGAAGCCGTGCAGAAGCGCCTCAAATACATCGAGGGGCAATACGTCTACGAGGCCTATGTCGAGAAGATCGTCGGCGAGCGCGCGACCGAGGACAAGCTGAAGGAGGCCTACGCCGCCTTCGTCAAGGACTACAAGGGCGAGGACGAGGTGCGCGCCTCGCACATCCTGGTCAAGACCGAGCAGGAAGCGAAGGACATCATCAACCAGCTCGAGAAGGGCGCCGATTTCGCCAAGCTCGCGAAGGAGAAGTCGACCGATCCCTCGAAAGAGCGCAATTCCGGCGATCTCGGCTTCTTCAGCAAGGAGCAGATGGTCAAGGAATTCGCCGAAGCCGCCTTCGCGCTGAAGAAGGGCGAGACGACGAAGGCCCCGGTGAAGACGCAGTTCGGCTGGCACGTGATCCGCGTCACCGACCGCCGCGCCGGCGCGGCGCCGAAATTCGACGAGGTGAAAGACCAGCTTCGCCAGAAGCTGGCCGAGGGCATCGCGCAGGACGAGATCACGAAGCTCAAGGGCTCGGCGAAAATCGCGCGCTTCGACGCCGAGGGAAAGCCGCTCGCCGAAGAGCCGAAAACCGAAGAGAAGCCGAAGACCGAAGAAAAGAAGTAACGCGGCGGGCGCCCGTCAGGGCTTGCGCGCGCGCGTGAGGCTCGTGATGCCTTCGAGCATCGTTTCGGTGCCGTCCACGGCGAAGCCGGCGTCGCGGAGCACGCCTTCGACGTAGCCGGGCGTCAGGCATTCGGCGCCGGGATTGTCGAGGACGGCCGCGAGCAGATACCAGGCCGCGAAATCCGGGCCCTGGTGCGCGTCGTCGACCATGAAATCGTGGACCAGCACGGTGCCGCCGCGGTTCAGCGCGTCGAACGCGCGGCGCGCGAGCACCGGGATGTCGGCGGCGCCGACCGCGCTCCACACATAGGACATGAGCACTGCATCCTGCCCGCCGGGCCACGCGGTGGTGATCGCATTGCCGCCGACATGCTCGATGCGGCCGGCGAGGCCCGCTTCAGCCGCGTAGTGCCGCGCCGTGTCGAGCGTTTCCGGGAAGTCGAGGATCGTCGCGCGCATCTCCGGATAGCGGCGCAGGACGGCGTGCGTGTAGGCGCCGCTGCCGCCGCCCACGTCGAGGAACCGGCGCGCGCCGGCGAGATCCGTGCGTTTCGCGAAGATGCGCGCCGGGCCGAGCGAGCCTGCGTGCTGCGCGCGGCTGAACGCCTCGCCGCCGACGCCGCCTTCGGAATAGACGATGCCCTCGTAGAAGCCCTTGTCCGGGAAGATGCGCTCGCCGCGCAGCGATTTCTCGACGTGGCGCATGCCTTCGTAGAGGAAGCCGCCGTTCACGACGCGGACGTAGTCGCGGAAATCGCCCGGCGCGCCGGCCACGAGGTAGGTCGCCGTTGCCGGCGCGTTGACGAATTTCCCGTCCGCCTCGGAGATTAGCCCGACGGTCTTCAGCGTCGTCAGCAAGGTCCGCAGCCGGTTCGGCGCGACCCCGGTCGCGCGCGCGAGCGCGTCCAGAGTCGCCGCCCCGCCGGCGATCTTCGTGAACAGGTCGAGATCGAGCGCGGCGAACAGCGCCTTCGAGGCGAGAAAGCCATATGTGATCGCGGAAATCTGCCGGACGTCGTCGATGGGTTTCATGCGGTCGATCCTTGCTCCTGTCCGCGGACCATAGCCCGAAACGGCGCGGGCGTGGGGGCCACCGCCGACTTCC
>CAZUYG010000550.1:0-3351 GCA_964624265.1 uncultured Candidatus Odyssella sp. | reverse complement strand
TCGCCCGGCCCGTGCTCGTGATCGACGATGACGAAATCGTAGCCGGCCAGCGCGAACGCTTCGGCAATGATCGGATTGTTGGCGGCGAGCCAGGCGCCGAGGCATTTCTTGCCGGCCTTGAGGCGGGCCTTCAACGGATTGGTGCGCATCGATTTTCTGGTTGTTTGAGGGCGAGGAACCCGCGCGAACGGCGGGGCGCCCATTATGCAGACCGCGGCGCGCGCCGCCAGCGCGGAATCGCGCAAATCCTCATCTGTTGCCTGTGATTTGGGCGTCCGACGGATTAGCATTGGGATTGGAGGAACGGCCATGTCTCGACACGATCACGACGGCGATACCGGCGATTCGCGCAATCCGCAGTTCCAGGAGATCGTGGCGCGGCGGATGTCGCGCCGCTCCCTTGTGGCCGCTCTTGCCGCATCGGGCGCGACGCTGGCGATCGGTGCGTCGCTGCCGCTGCGCGAAGCGTTGGCACAGGGCGGCTCGACGCTCGCGTTCAAGAGCCTCGCGCCGAAGATCACGGAGGGGCACCAGGTCGCCGAGGGCTATGCGGCCGATCTCGTGATCCGCTGGGGCGATCCGGTCGCGAAGGGCGCCAAGCCGATCGATTTCGCGGCGCAGACGGCCGCCAGCCAATCCGGCCAGTTCGGCTACAACAACGACTTTCTCGCCTTCTTTCCGCTGCCGCAGGGCGGCACGTCCTCCGACCACGGCCTGCTGTGGTCGAACCACGAATACACGAACGGCGAAATGATGCGCGCCGGCGTGAAGAACCGCATCGAGACTGCGATGAAGGCCGACAAGGGCTGGACCGAGGTGGAGATGGCCGCGCATGGCGGCTCGATCGTCGAGGTGAAGAAGGAAGCCGGTGTCTGGAAATACGTTGCCGACGGCGCGCTCAACCGCCGCATCACGGCGGCGACCGAGTTCGTCATCGCGGGCCCATGCGCCGGGCACGCGCGCCTGAAAACGAGCGCCGATCCCACCGGCCGCAAGGTGCTCGGCATGCTCAACAACTGCGCCGGCGGCGTTACGCCGTGGGGCACGGTCCTCACCTGCGAGGAGAATTTCAACACCTATTTTGGCGGCGATGCGGCCAAGGCCGGCGCCGAAGCGCGCAATCATCAGCGCCACGGCATCGCGCCGCACGACCGCCCGCGCTATGCCTGGGCCCGGCACCACGAGCGCTTCGACATCGACAAGGAGCCCAACGAGCCCAATCGCTTCGGCTGGGTGTGCGAGATCGACCCCTACGCGCCGGACTCGATACCGGTGAAGCGCACGGCGCTCGGCCGCTTCAAGCACGAAGGCGCCACCTGCTGGCTCAACAAGGACGGCCGGGTCGTCGTCTACAGCGGCGACGACGAGGCGGGCGAGCACGTCTACAAATTCGTCACCGCCGGCCGCTTCGCGTTCGGCGACCGGCGCGCGAATTTCGGCCTGCTCGACGAGGGCACGCTCTACGCCGCCAAATTCAACGACGACGGCTCGCTCGACTGGCTCGAGCTTGCGCACGGCAAGAACGGCCTCACCGCCGAGGCCGGCTTCGCGAGCCAGGCCGACGTGCTGATCGAAACGCGCCGCGCCGCCGACGTCGCCGGCGCTACGCGCATGGACCGGCCGGAAGACGTGGAGGCCAATCCCGTCACCGGCAAGGTGTACGTGATGCTCACCAACAATTCGGGCCGCGGCGACAAGCAGCCGGTCGATAGGGCCAATCCGCGCGCCAAGAATTACTTCGGCCACATCGTCGAGATCGTGGCGCCGGGCGGCGCGGGGCGCGACGGCGACCATGCGGCCGCGCGCGCGCTCTGGGACATCTTCGTGCTGGCCGGCAACCCGGCCGAGACCGCGCACGCCGCGCGCTACCACGCGGATCAGGCCGCGAGCGGCGTGTGGTTCGCGGCGCCCGACAACATCGCGTTCGATCCCAAGGGCCGCGCCTACGTCTTCACCGATCAGGGTTCGGCGCAGAAGCGCAACAAGATTCCCGACGGCGTCTATGCCGCCGATACCGAGGGGCCCGGCCGCGGACTGTTCAAGCTGCTGTTCGCGGTTCCCATCGAGGCCGAGTGCTGCGGCGGCGCCTTCACGCCCGACGGCAAGACGCTGTTCGTCGCCGTGCAGCATCCGGGCGAAGGCGGGACGTTCGACAAGCCGCTCACCCGCTGGCCCGATTTCAAGGAGGGCGTGCCGCCGCGCCCGTCGGTCATGGCGGTCCGCCGCGCCGACGGCGGCGAGATCGGCGGCTGAGCGCCGCGCGGCGGCGGGCGCCTAGGTCGTGGACTCATAAGCACGGGTCCAGAGTCGGGTTGAAGCGAGCAGGACGGTGGCCAGGTAGTTCCGCGCGAGCTTGTCGAAGCGCGTGGCGATACGCCGAAAATGCTTGAGCTTGTTGAAGAAGCGCTCGACCAGATTGCGCTGGCGATAGATCGCGAGGTCGACCACGCGACGGACCCGGACGTTGCTTTGAGAAGGGATGTGGGCCGTAGCGCCGGCGGCCTCGATCAGTTCGATGATCGTGCGGGCAAAGAACCCGCGGTCGGCAATGACATCGCGCGCCAGCGCGAGGCCCTGGACCAACTGCGGGAAGGTCGTCTTGTCGGAGGCCTGGCCCGGCGTCAGTACGATGCGTACGGGAAGGCCGTGCGCGTCCACGACCGCGTGGATCTTGGTGCTCAGTCCTCCACGAGAACGGCCAATGGCGTGATCCGCGCCCCCTTTTTACCGCCGGCGGCGTGCTGATGGGCACGGACGATCGAGCTGTCGATCAGATGCAGCGAGCGCGGCGAGCGCTCCGCCAAGGCTTCGAATATCCGCAGCCAGACGCCGGCCTTGGCCCACCGATTGAAGCGGTTATAGGCCGTCGTGTACGGCCCATACCGCTCCGGCAGGTCCCGCCACGGCGAACCGGTCCGCAGAATGTAGAAGATCGCGTTCAGAACCCGCCGATCATCCGTGCGCGGCACGCCCCGCGGCTTGTTGGGCAGCAGCGGCGCGATAATCGACCATTCCCGATCGCTCAGATCAAAGCGAGCCATCCTCAAGCTCCCGCCGTTCGGAAGCTTGAATCACATCTCTCGCCTTAGCGGAATCCCTTTATGAGTACAGGACCTAGGCGCGGTTCTATCTCGCCCCGCATCGTACTAGTTTCGGCACTTCTCTCGGCGACATGGTTTTCGCCATTGTCTGCCCAGAACGACGAGCAGGCCGCTTTTAGGGCCGCGCATCGGGCTTTCAAAGAGAAAGCCTTCGACCGCGCCGTGGAAGGCTTTCGCGATTTGGTCGTCAGGGACGAAAAGCAGCCGCTTTACAGGTACTATTTGGCAGAAGCTCTTCGCCTTCGGGGTA
>CAZUYG010000549.1:0-3360 GCA_964624265.1 uncultured Candidatus Odyssella sp. | reverse complement strand
CTCTCCCACTTCGTGGGAGAGAAAAGCAAGGAGTGGCGGCTTCCTGCTTCTTCTATCTCCCGCGCAGCGTGAGAGAAGGGGCCCAATCGGTGCCTTTGGCGCCGATTGGGAAGTGAGGGCGGGGCCGGCGGCGGGCGACTACGGCGCCGCGGCGCGCCTGGCCGCGGGATCGCCCACCATCGCCAGGAATTCGCGGCGCGTCGCCGGATCGTTGCGGAACGCGCCGAGCATGCGGCTCGTCACCATCGTCACGCCGGGTTTGTGCACGCCGCGCGTCGTCATGCAGTGGTGCGTGGCCTCGACGATGACGGCGGCGCCCTTCGGCTGCAGCACGCGGTCGAGCGCGTTGGCGATCTGCGCCGTCATCTTCTCCTGGATCTGCAGGCGGCGCGAAAACACTTCGATGAGCCGCGCGAGCTTGCTGATGCCGACGACGCGCCGGTCGGGCAGATAGGCCACGTGCGCGCGCCCGATGATCGGCGCCATGTGATGCTCGCAATGCGACTCGAAGCGGATGTCGGTCAGCACCACCATCTCGTCGTAGCCTTCGGTCTCGCTGAACGTGCGCTCGAGGAAGGCTTCGGGATCCTCGCGATAGCCGGCGAACCACTCGGTGTAGGCGTTGACGACGCGGCGCGGCGTGTCACGCAGGCCTTCGCGGTCGGGATCGTCGCCGGCCCAGCGCAGCAGCGTGCGTACGGCCGCCTCCGCCTCTTCGCGCGAGGGCAGCGCGACGCCCGAGGGATTGAGCGCCTCCGCCGCCGGCTGCCCGGGCAGCGGCTGCCGTGGCAGCTTGGCCGTTTTCGCCGTCATTCGTTCGTTCTCCCTGGCGCTTCAGTGAATCCGCTGCGCCGCGTGCGGACTGTCGAGCGAAAACATCGGAATGCGCACGTCGAATCGCGTTCCGTCCGCGCGCTCCATCTCGTAGGTGCCCACCATGAAGCCCGAGGGCGTCCGGAGCGGGCAGCCGCTCGTGTATTCGTACGACGCGCCCGGCTTCAGCACCGGCTGCTCGCCGACGACGCCGGGCCCCCGCACTTCCTCGAGCTTGCCGCGCGCATCCGTGATCTTCCAATGCCGGTTGCGGAGCTGCACCGTCTCGGTGCCGCGGTTCTCGATGCGCACCTTGTAGGCCCATACATACTTGTCTTCCGCGGGCTTGGATTGCTCGGGAACGAAGACGGGGCGCACGGTGACGGTGATGTCGGCGGTGGTTTCCGAAAACATGGGCTCAACGGTGCCGCGGCCGGGGCGCCGCAGTGTCGCGTGAATTTAGAGCCGGCGGCGGGCGAGTCCAGCCCTTGCGCGTTTTTGCGCGCCCGCGCCGGCGCGCTGCTCCGCGGGCGCAATCATTGCCCCTCCGCGCAATGGCGCGCCGCGGGCTCAGTCGATGACGATTTCGACCCGGCGGAAACCGGATTCCGTTTCCCCGGCGAGCGCGGCGCGCTGCAGCAGGCGGATGCGTTCGGCCGGAACGCCGGCCGCGGCCAGCGCTTCGGCGATCGTCTCCGCGCGGCGCCAGGCCTGGCGCGTTTCGATGTCGCGGTGCCCGCGCGGCAGCGCGAGCGCGGAAACGGAGACGACCGCGTTGCGCTCCAGCGCCGTGCGCGCGGCGCGCGCGATCTTCGCGCGCTCGTCGGCGTCGAGCGCCAGCCGGTCGTAGCCGAAGCGCACCGCCAGCGTCCCGCCGGGCACCGGCGGATCGCCTTCGAGCGCCTTCATCGCGTCGATGAATTCGCCGCGGCATTTCGCGGCATGAGCGGCGCGCGCGTGCTCGGCCGCGCGGTCCACCCAGCAATCGAAGCGCGCCAGGGCGATCGCCGCCGTCGCCGCCAGCGGCCCGGCCCGGTGCTTCTCGATCGCCAGGCCCAGCCGGATGCGCCAGAGCGAAAGATCGTGCAATTCGTTCCGTTCGAACGCGAACCAGCGTTCCAGCTCTTCGGGCTCGATCGCGTTCTGCGCCTCGGCGGCGCGCAGGCCCTTGTCGGCGAAATGGCGGGCGTCGATCTGGTCGCCCTCGGCCGCGGACTTGTAGTGCGCGTAGGCGAGGTATTCGCGCGCGAGGCGGCGGTGGAACGCGCCCGGCGTCTTGAGCGGCAGCAGCGCGTCCTCGAGCGCGACGACGGCGGCAAAAAACCGCTCGCGGCATTCGTCCACCGCGCCGGCGTCGCGGCGCAGCGAAGCGCGCAGTGCCCAGCATTCGAGCGCGGCCTGCGCGGCGGCTGCCTGGCCCGGATGCGCTTCGCGGGCGCTGAGCCCGTAGAGGCGCAGCAGGCGCAGCCGCGCCTCGTCCACGGCGACGCCGCTCGGACCGTCGAGTCCGCGCGCGGCCGGGCGCTCCGGTTCGGGCCAGATGCGCGCGTCGAGCAGCTTCAGGTCGCGCTCCAAAGGCGCACGATCGAATTCCGAACCCGGCACCGCGCCTTCGGTGCGCGCCAGATCGCGGTAGGCGTCGCGAAGCGCGGCCGAGAAACCGACATAGGGGGCTTCGTCGGCGGCCGCACCGGCGGCGGCGCCGATGGGGGCATAGGCCGGGAAGGAGATGAGCTGGACGAGGACCGTCGCCGCCAGCGTGGCGCCGAGGAAGCGCGCCTGCACGAACCGCCGCCAGCGAACCCGGCGCAGCCCTCGAAACGCGACAGCAAATTTTACGCCAGCGCCCTTCACCGGCCGCTGTTCTCCCGCGGGCGCCCCCGCGCCCTGCTCTAACCCCTCAGGTCTCCACCTGGGCCATCGCAAGCCCCTGTCAGGCACTCCCGATGGCGGTCCGAGTTTGCCCCGGTTCCGTTAAGAGTTACGTTATGCGGCAACGCCGCGTGCCGCCGCCAGCCAAAAGTCGCAGGTCGCCGTTAAGGCCCGACCCGTCGCGGCCAACTCCGCGTGCGGTAAGATATCAGAAGGCGGCCAAAGCCCGGTTTCGAGCGCCGCGGCATAACCCTCGGGCAACCCGGCGTCCCGCATTTTTTGCGCCGCCCGCGCGTGATCGTAGGCAAGCGGCCGGAGCTCGATCCGGATCGCCCCCGCTCTTTCCGGCGCCAGAATCGCGTACCAGATGCGCGGCGTGCCATCGTTCGCCGGCAGGCCTGCCGTGCCGGCGTTGCACCAGAGCCGGTCGCCGAGGATATCCACAAACGGCAGCCCGCTGTGCCCGGCCACGATGCCCTCGGCACCGGCCAAATATGCCTCGGCGCGTTTTTCGGCCGCCGGCGTGGACGCGAACACCCAGCGGTTGATGCGGCTCGCGCCGCCATGCAGCGCGGCGCAACGGCGGCCGCCCAGCGTGAAGCGGATCAGCCGCGGCAGGCCCGCCATCCAGCGCCGGTCGCCCTCGGTGATTTCGCGCTCGGCATGCGCATACCA
>CAZUYG010000548.1:0-3363 GCA_964624265.1 uncultured Candidatus Odyssella sp. | reverse complement strand
CGTCATTCCGCCGATCGTCAACACGTTCATCGGCCTGTTCAAGGACACCTCGCTCGTCAGCATCGTGAGCCTGACCGACCTGCTGCTCGCGACGAAGGACATCGCGCTGGCCGACGTCGACTGGCGCGCTTTCTACGCCGAAGGCTACGCCTTCATCGCGCTCATCTACTTCGTGTTCTGCTTCTTCATGTCGAAATACAGCCAGTATCTCGAGCGCCAGTTCGAGACCGGCCGGCGCAAGCGCCGCTGAGCGGGGAAAGGGTATCATGGAGCCGATCATCACGATGCGCGGCGTGGACAAGTGGTATGGCCAGTTTCACGTGCTGCGGAACATCAATCTCAACGTCGAGCCCAAGGAGCGCATCGTCATCTGCGGCCCGTCGGGCTCCGGCAAGTCGACGCTGATCCGCTGCATCAACCGCCTCGAAGAGCACCAGAAGGGCCAGATCGTCGTCGACGGAGTCGAGCTCACCAACGATCTGAAGCACATCGAGCAGATCCGCCGCGAAGTCGGCATGGTGTTCCAGCACTTCAACCTGTTCCCGCACATGACCGTGCTGGAAAACCTCGCGCTCGCGCCGATCTGGGTGCGCAAGATGCCGAAGGCCGAGGCGGAAGAGCGCGCGATGTTCTACCTGAAGCGCGTGCGCATCGCCGAGCAGGCGAAGAAATATCCGGGCCAGCTCTCGGGCGGCCAGCAGCAGCGCGTGGCGATCGCGCGCTCGCTGTGCATGAACCCCAAGATCATGCTGTTCGACGAGCCGACGTCCGCGCTCGATCCCGAGATGATCAAGGAAGTGCTCGACGTGATGATCGAGCTGGCGCAGGAGGGCATGACGATGCTCTGCGTCACGCACGAGATGGGCTTCGCGAAGAGCGTGGCCAACCGCGTGATCTTCATGGACCAGGGCCAGATCGTCGAGCAGAACGAGCCGCACGAATTCTTCAACAACCCGAAAAGCGACCGGACCAAGCTGTTCCTGTCGCAGATCCTCGGGCACTAGGCCGTCCCGCCGCGGCGCGGTGCCGGCGGTCGTTGCGAAACGCGTCGCCGCCGGCCGGAAACACACCGGCATTTCCGGGCTTTGCCGGGCTTTCACGGGCTTCCGGACGCGATCCGCACCGGCATTTCCGGGCTTTTCCGGCACCGGGATCCGGGCTTTTCCGGGCTTTTCGCACCGGCATTCCCGGGCTTTTCAAGACGGGCATCGCCAGGGCTTTCAGACCGCAAGGGCGCTCGCAGCCTTTGCGCGCGCCATCACACGGCGGCATGACCCGCTGCCGTGCCGGAAACCGGCGCTGAACAGCCTTCCGCCCGTGCCCGGGAGTATTAGAACAAAACGGGATCATCGTCAATGGCGCGGCGGGCCCGGGTCGCCTCCCTGGAGCAGCGCGCGCGGCATTGTCCCGGCGCGGCGCCCAGCGGCATCGGCCGCGCCCGGTCTACCCGGAACGGCGCGGTCCGGTTAGGGTGGCGGCCGGCAGTGGAGGGCGGGATGGGGATCTCGGGTTCGTCACGGTGCGTCCGGGCAGGCTGGCGCGCCGGTGCGTTCGCGGCTTTTGCGCTCGCCGCCGCAGGCGCGCCGGCCGTGGCGCAGGCCCCCGGCGGAACCGCATGCCGCGCGGCGCTGGCCGGCACCTATCTGGCCGATATCGGCACCGAAGCAGGCGCGTTCGCCTCGCGGGCGCTGGTGACGCTGCATGCCGACGGATCGCTCGACGTCGTCGATTCGCGCCAGCACCAGGGCGTGGGCGGCTCCAGCTTCAGTGCGCAGCGCGGCGCATGGCGATGCACCGGCGCGCGCAGCGCCGCGGGAGTCACGCTGAATTTCGGATTTCCGCCGCAGGAATCGGTCGCCCGCAGCGACTGGACGATCAGCCGCACGCCCGCAGGCACGCTCAACGGCACGATCGCGCTGACGATCCATCCGGGAGTCGCCAACGTCGATCCGTTCGCAGCGGGCGGCCGCAATGTCGGGGTGTTCCGCTTCGCCGCCGTACGCGTGTCGCCGCGGAACTGAGCGCGGCGCGGCCGAGCCGCGCGGGCTTTGCGCTACATCTTCTGCTTCGTCGTCTCCGCGCCGCGCGTCACGCCGCGGCCGGCCGCGCTCACGTCTTCGCCGATGCCGGCGATCGTGTTGCAGGCCGAAATCGTGCCCATCAGGGCGGCGCCGATCAGAAGCTTGGCGATCAGAATCTTCATCGAATCTTCTCCCTGGCTCGTTTCCCCGGCACGCAACCGCGGCGCGGGCGTTCTCACGTTGGTGGCACGAGCCGCGCGGCCGGGGGCAAAGGCACCGTGGCCGGTATCAGCCCCAGCGCACGCGGGTCGTCGATGACTTTCGTCTCCTGCTTATACGGCACGAAGCCCGCTTTTTGGTAGAGGGCAAGCGCGCGCGGATGGTCGAGCGTGCAGGTGTGGAGCCAGAGGCGCCGCGCCCCGCGCCGCCAAACCTCGTCCACCGTGCGGCTCAGCAGCAGGCCGCCCAGCCCGTGGCCGATGAAATGCGGCACGAGGCCGAAATAGGAGAGGTTCACGTCCTGCTTGTCGCGATAGTCCATCTCGACATAGCCGGCGGGCTCGCCGTCGGCATACAGCACCGATATCTCGATGCCCTCGGCGCTGATCAGCGGCAACAGATCTTCGTCGGTCATCGCCCGGCGCTCATACCAGAGCCAGGGCTCGCCGACCGTGCCGTAGAGGTAGCGGTAAAATTTGACCGAGGGCTTGGCCAGGCGCAGCAGCGCGACCATGTGCGCGGGCTGGCGCGGCGGGCGGGACGGGGGCGGCGCCGTCATTTCGAGATAGGTGACGACGGTTTCGATGCGTGGCGGGGCCGGCTTCGGGCGCTTCGGCTGCGTGAGCCAGCGCTCGAACACGTGCGTGCCGCCGTCGATATAGCCGAGCTTGCGGTAGAACGCGGCGACCGCATGGTTCTCGGCGCGGACCATCAGATGCAGCTTGGGCAGGCCGCGCGCGACGAGCCAATGTTCGGCGGCCGCCATCATGCACCGGCCGAGGCCCTGGCGCTGCCGCGCCGGATCGGCCGCGAGGTAATAGACCCAGCCGCGATGCCCGTCGTGGCCGACCATGATTGTCGCGGCGATCGTCCCGCCGGCGACCCCCACGAGAACGGCGCCGTGTCCCGAGCCGAGGCAGAGCGCGATGTCGTCGGCGGGATCATTCCAGGGCCGCACGAGGCCGCAGCGCTCCCACAACGCCGTCACGGCCGCGAAATCCTCCTGCACGTAGTCGCGGATCGCGAAATCGGTCATGGCGGAGGGCAGGAAATGGACAGAAGACATGGAAGCGCGCGGTCCGAAAAATTCACCGCCAAGACGTCAAGGCACAAAGAAACGAAG
>CAZUYG010000547.1:0-3368 GCA_964624265.1 uncultured Candidatus Odyssella sp. | reverse complement strand
CGCCTCCAGCGTCAGATGCGCGAGGTTGAAACCGAGCCCCGGCGGCGGCCCCGGCGCGGACCACCGCTATCTCCGCGTCGGCGGCGGATTCGACCGCATCGCCGCGTTGCGCCGCGTGGTGTTCTACGACCAGCGCGGCAGCGGACGCTCCAGCCCCGCCGCCGCGGGCGAGACGATCGGCCGTTTCGCCGACGACCTCGAGGCGGTGCGTGCCGCGACGGGCGCGGACGAGATCGACCTCATCGGCCACTCGTTCGGCGCCTATCTCGCCATGGCCTACGCCGCGCAGTACCCGGCGCGGCTGCGCAGCCTGATCCTGGTCAGCGCGATGGGGCCGGCCCCCGGCGAGACGGTGCAGCTGCTCGACGCCCTCTTTCCCGACCGCATCGAGGAGTGGCGGCGGACCCGCGCCGCGCTGCCGCCGCGCTTCCCGGCCTCGGTCATCTCGCTGTTCCACACGTTCGAATTCGTCGACGGTGCGGCGCATGCGCGGTATGCGCGCGAAGTGCAGGATCACGTTTACAACATCGAGCTCAACAACATCCTGCGCGCGGACATGGAGCGGCTCGATTTCCGCGACACGCTGCGCGGATGGTCGAAGCCGGCGCTGGTTGTCCACGGCCGCTTCGATGCGGTTCTGGCGCCGTCGGTCGGCTGGAAGCTGCACTGCCTGATGCCGAATTCGCGCATGGCGTTCCTCGAGCGCAGCGGCCACATGCCGTTCATCGAGGAGCCCGAGGCCTTTGCCGCCGCCGTCCTCGCCTTCCTCGGCAGCGTGGATGCTGGCAGAGTGGCATGATGACGAAGCAACCTTTTCGATTCGTGCCCGCATGACCCGATCTGCCGCCATTGCCCGCGCCGCCGCGTTCTACGACCAGGGCGGATATGCCGCCGAGCTCGCGCGCCGCGTCGCGATCCGCACCGAGAGCCAGAACCCCGAGCGCGTCGGCGAGCTCGAGCGCTACCTGCGCGACGAGATCGCGCCGTCTCTCGCGGCGCTCGGCTGCGAATGCCGCTTCGTCGCCAATCCCGCCGGCGGCTGGCCGTTCCTGATCGCGCGCCGCACCGAGCCCGGCAACGCGCTGACGGTGCTGAGCTACGGCCATGGCGACGTGATCCGCGGCCTCGAGGGCCAGTGGCGCGGCGGCCTCGACCCGTGGACGCTGACGCCCGAGGGCGACCGGCTCTACGGCCGCGGCACCGCCGACAACAAGGGCCAGCACACGGTCAATCTCGCCGCGCTGCGCACCGTGCTCGAAACCCGCGGGCGCCTCGGCTTCGATTTCGTGCTCGTGCTCGAAACCGGCGAGGAAACCGGCTCGCCGGGCCTCGCCGATCTGTTCCGGCGCGAGGCGGCGGCGCTGCGGTCCGACGTGTTCATCGCTTCGGACGGGCCGCGCCTGCGCGCCGAGCGGCCGACGCTGTTCACCGGCTCGCGCGGCCTCGTGAATTTCGACATGCGCATCGCTCTCAGGAAGGGCGCGCATCATTCCGGCAACTGGGGCGGCCTGCTCGCCGAGCCCGGCGCGATCCTCGCCCACGCGATCGCGTCGATCATCGACCGCCACGGGCGCATCCGCGTGCCCGAATGGCGTCCGGAGACGCTGACGAATTCCGTGCGCATGGCGCTCGCCGATTGCGACGTAGATGGCGGCGCCGAAGGCCCGAAGATCGACGCCGATTGGGGCGAGCCGGGCCTCACGCCGGCGGAGCGCGTGTATGGCTGGAACAGCTTCAGCGTGCTGGCGATGAAAACCGGCAATCCCGAGCGGCCGGTCAACGCGATCCCGCCTGCGGCGTCGGCGCATTGCCAGCTCCGCTTCGTCGTCGGCACCGATCCGATGGAAGTCGTGCCCGCGCTGCGCCGCCATCTCGACCGCGAGGGATTTCCCGAGGTCGAGGTGGCGATGACGCCGGGGCAGCACTGCCAGGCCACGCGGCTCGATCCCGATCACCCGTGGGTGCGCTGGGCCGCGCATTCGATCGCCGAGACGACCGGCAAGAAGCCGGCAATCCTGCCGAACCTCGGCGGCACGGTGCCGAACGACATCTTCGCCGACATCGCCGGCGTGCCGACGATCTGGGTCCCGCACTCCTATCCGTCGTGCTCGCAGCACGCGCCCGACGAGCACATGCTCGGCTCCGTCGCGCGCGAAGGGCTGATGATGATGGCCGGCCTGTTCTGGGATCTCGGCGAGAAAGGCGTTCCGGCGCGAGCCTAATGCTGCGCTTCAGCGTCGAGCAGTCTTCTTCAGCCGCGCCTCGCGCAGCGCGATGTAGAGCGTCGAGGCGACGATGATTGCGGCGCCGACCAGGCCGAGCAGGTCGGGCGTCTCGCGGAACAGCAGATAGGCGAGGCCGCCCGAGAGCACGAGCTGCACGTAGGCGAGCGGCGCCACGATCGAGGCCTCGCCTTCGGTCCAGGCGCGCGTGATCGCGAACTGGCCGCAGGTGGCGAGCACGCCGGTCAGCGCGAGCAGCATCCACCCGTTCGTGCCCGGGTCGCGCCAGACAAGGAGCGCCGGCACCATCGAGAACAGGGTCGAGAGCAGGCCGAAATAGAACACGATGGTCTGCGGCCGCTCGGTTCGCCCGAGCGATTTGAGCGTGAGGGCCACGCCGGCCGAGAGGATGGCGTCGGTGGCGGCGGCGACCATGCCGAGATTGAGCTCGCCGAAGCCGGGCCGCACCATCACCAGCACGCCGACGAATCCCGCGGCGCAGGCCGTCCAGCGGCGCCAGCCCACGACTTCGCCGAGGATCAGCACCGCGAACACGACGATGAACAGCGCGCGCGAGAAGCTGAGCGCCACCACGTCGGCCACCGGCGCCAGCGACAGCGCGAAGATGAAGAGATAGGCGCCCGAGCTGCCGAGGATCGACCGCGTGAGGTGGCCGCCGAAGCGCTTTGTCGCCAGCGCCCGCGTGCGCCAGGCGATCGGCAGCAGGAAGCCGGTCATGATCACGCCGCGCACGAACATGATCTGCAGCGGATCGAGCTCGCGCGCGAGGCTCTTCAGCGAGACGTTGTTGAGCGAGAAGGCGAGCACCGCGAGCAGCATCCACACCGCCGCGCGGCCGTTGGCGCCGAGCGCGGCCCACCCGGTGGCGGCGGAGGGCGGGGCGGCGGTCATGCGGTCACTCCGCGGCGGCGGGCGCGGCGGCCGGAGCGGCGCGCGCCGGCCGCTTGTCGCGAAGCGCGATATAGAGCGTCGAGGCGATGATCACGGCCGAGCCCAGCACGGTCCACAGCGTCGGAATTTCGCCGAAGATCAGGAAGCCCAGGATCGCGACGTAGATCAAATACACATAGCCGAACGATGCCATCGCCGATGCGTCGCCGACGGCCAAGCCGCGCACGGAGAAGG
>CAZUYG010000546.1:0-3375 GCA_964624265.1 uncultured Candidatus Odyssella sp. | reverse complement strand
CGGCGATGAAATCGTCCACCGACGGCCGAATGCCTTGATAACGGACGAAATAGCTCGCGGTTTCGTGGAGGACGTCCGGCATAGATTCCCCTCTCCCGCCGGCGGCACGCGCGCATGCGCCCGAAAGCGGGTTCTGTTGCGAGACGCGTGAAAAACCGGCCCGCGCCATGCCACCCCAGGCGCGCACCGGAATCGATGGCCGCTTGCCGCGGCTTGCTAGGTGATCGTCGTTCGCGTCGGCATTCTCGTAACCCCTGTAATCCCAATTTCCCGCACTTGGGTGCGTGTCCGGCGACATTAGGCCTTGCGCGCACCCGCCGACAAGGCATGAGCGAGCAAGACCGCGCTTGGCGACGCCTCGACGATTCGCGCGGCCGATGCCGCCAGCCGCTCGAATTCGTCGGCACCGAGCTTGCCGAAGAACGCGTCGTTCACGGCCCGAATCTGCGGCAGCGCGGCGTCGAGCGCCTTGCGGCCTTTCGCGGTCAGCGCGAGCAAAACGCTGCGGCCGTCGCTCGGGTTGGGCCGCTTCGAAAGGTAGCCTTTCGCCGCCAGCTTCCCCGTTTCAGCGGTCACGAAGGCCCCGCTCACATGCATGTGGCCGGCCACGGCCCTGACAGTGGCGCCGCCGAGCGCGCCCTCGAGCTGGGCGACCGTCACGAGCACGGTGTATTGCGGCGGCGTCACGCCGATCAGACCCGCGAAGCGGCCGCGCACGGCATCCATGCGCGCGGCGATCGTGAGGAGGTCGTTCACGAGCTGGCGGAACCGCTCGCCGGTTCCGTCGCCCGTGAGTTCGGGCCTGGCCGTGGTAACCGGCGGCGGCGCCGGCGACGGCGCGGGACGCGCCGGTTCCGCCCGTCGGTTCCGTTTCGGCGCGGTGGCGTTCATTCGCCGCGCGCCGCTCAGGCCAGGCTGACGTAGCCGGTGTCGCCCAGCAGGTGCTGTTCGATCGGAATGTGCAGGCTGTCGTGCACCGTGTTGTAGAACTTCCAGAAGCCGACGACGCAGGCCAGTTCGACGATCTGCGGCGGCGTCAGATGCTTCTTGAGGCGCTCGAGGATCTCGCGCGGCACGTTGGGCGCGTCCTCCGAGGCGGCGCGCGCATAGTCGAACACCGCCTGCTCCATTTCGTTCGGCGCCTTGGTCTCGCCGCTGATGATGCCCTGTAATTCCTCCTCGGAGATGCCCCAGCCCTCGCTGGTCATCGGGTCGCCGCTCGTCGGCCGCTTCAGCATGCTGCAGCTGTGCGCGGTGCAATAGGCGCAGCCGTTCACGGCGCAGCACAGCGCCGCCACCTTGCGCTTCAGCAGCTGCGGCAGCGCGGATGACGGATCGCGCATCACGTTGCTGTTGAGCGTGAACAGCGTGACGGCGATCTCCGGCCGGTGGGCGTAGAATTTGAGCGCATTGGGCAGGAAGCCCATGCGCTTCATGTAGGGATCGAGGATCGGCTTGATGCGCGGATCGAAATTTTCCGGCTTCACGTAGGGAATAAAGGGCTCGGCCTCGACGGTGACTTTCGGTTTCGGCGGCACGGCGTTCATGGCGATCCTCCTGTACTAATCGAGATAATCTTCCAGCTTCACTTTGCCCCAGCCCTTCGGCCAGGCGCGGTCGAAGATCGCGCCGCCGCGGTGGGCCTTGGCGGTCGCGTCGATGCCGATCTTGCCGACGAGGCGGTGCGGATAGTGTCCCTCGAGCGGCTCGGCGGCGGGATCGAAGATCGAGCCGCGCGTGGCCGGCACGATGATGACGTCGCGCGCCGGGTCCACGCGCGTTGCCATCGCGTGATACACATCGGCGGCATCGTCGAGATTGGTGTCTGGGCTCACCGCGACGCACATCTTGGTGTTGAGCCACGGCGCGCCCATGCAGGTCATCAGCGCGTCGTTGATCATGCCGGGGCGCGAATACTCTACCTGGATGATGACGGAGAGCGCGGCGCCCCAGGTGGGAAAGCGCACGTCGTGCACCTTGAGGCCGATCTCGCTGACGCGGTTGAACAGCACCGCCTCGTGGCAGAGGCGCGGCAGCACCTGATGATCGGTGTCCGGCACCGTCAGATGGTTGCGGTAGATCGGCCGCTCCGCGCGCATCGTGATCGCGGTGACGCGCACCTCGGGAAGCTGCTGCTTCTCCGGCATGAAATACATCGAGGGCGCGACGGAGGTGCCGTAGGGATGCAGCTTGGTGAGATCGAGCAGGCCCTCGACGACGATCTCGGCATGCGCCGGCACGGTGAGATCGATCGTCTCGCACGGCACCATCTCGACATCCATGTCCATGATCGTGCCGACCATGTCCATTTCGCCCCAGAGATCGAGATGCAGTCCCGAGAAATTCGCCATGATCTCGTAGGCCGGCGGAACGCCGAACACGAACGCGATGGGCATCTCCTTTTTACCCATCGCCTGGTACTTGCGGATGATCTGGTGCGAGTGCGAGGTGACGAAGCTGACGAGCCCGCGGTCGGGCGCGAGCGGCGTCGTGCCGGCATGGCACGAATTGTAGAAGCCGGTTTCGGGATCGCGGATGATGTTCATCGCGGTGATGTAGGGATCGCTTTCGCGGTCGGTGTGGATCGGCACCGGCAGCTTCGTCCAATCCACGTCCTTGCCCTTCCGGATCACCTCTTTCACCGGGCCGGTCTTCACGTTGACGAGGCCGCGCGCGGGCTTGCGCAGGCGCTGGGCGAGCGTCGGAAGAAACTCTTTTTCGGAGACGCCGAGCGCGCGGCATTGCGACCAGCGGTGCCGGACGAGCATGTCGCACAGGCGGAAGCCGGGAAACTCGCGGATGTTCTCGAACAGGATCGGCTTGTGGCTCTGCGCGATGAGCGCCGAGACGTCGGCCATGGCGACCGGCTTCCGGATCACGGTCACGATATCCGCATTCGTCGCGAGCCAGCCGCGCAAATCCTTGTCGAGCTGGTTCTTGCGCAAGGCTTCGCCGCCGGTGGTGGCCGTATCGGGCATGTCGCGCCCCCGAGTAATTGCGAAGTAGCTTAGCTAATTTTGCGAGCGAAGCAAGTCTGAAATTTTATCGCTCGCGAAGAACGGGATCTGCCGGGGCGAGCCAAAGCCCCGCCCCGGCGCGGAGATTTGGGCGCGGGCTAGAGCCGGTTCGCCGCGGGACAGTCCTGCCAATACGGATCCGTGCTGTCCTTCACGGCGATCCCGATCGTCTTGATCCACAGCTTGCCGTCGGCGTTTTTCACGACTTCGCGCTTGTAGAAGTCCTGAATCGGAATGCCGTTGACGTTGTACTTGTAGGGCCCGCGCGACGACGGATAGGGTGTGTGCCGCATCGCCTTCATGAACGCGGCCGGATCGTCGAACTTGCCGCCGGTCGCCTTCAGCGCGGCCGCGAGCA
>CAZUYG010000545.1:0-3382 GCA_964624265.1 uncultured Candidatus Odyssella sp. | reverse complement strand
ACTACATGATCAATTGCGCGCACCCCTCGCACTTCGCGGACACGCTGGCCGCGGGCGGCGCCTGGATCGGCCGGCTGCGCGGCCTTCGCGGCAACGCCTCGCGCAAGAGCCACGCCGAGCTCGACGAGAGCACGACGCTCGACATCGGGAATCCGGCGGCGTTCGGCGCCGAGACGGCCGCGCTGCACCGGCGCCTCGGGCACATCAACGTGCTGGGCGGCTGCTGCGGCACCGATCACCGCCACATCGGCCACGTGGCCGATGCCGTGCGGCGGGCGGCCTAGCGCCGGCCGTCAGCGCCTGAAGACGCGCGCGAGGAAGGCGCCCAGGTCGCGGTTCGACTTCGCGCGCGTCTCGTCGTCCGCCCCGATCGGATAGGGCGGGCCGCTCGCGCAGAGGCCGAGGATCAGCGTTCGCGCGAACGGCGTGGACATGGCGAGGAACGTGTTGAGATCCCGCACCGTGCCGTCGCGCTCGACCCACAGGCGGCAG
This sequence comes from uncultured Candidatus Odyssella sp., assembly GCA_964624265.1. Taxonomy (GTDB): domain Bacteria; phylum Pseudomonadota; class Alphaproteobacteria; order Bin65; family Bin65; genus SBBV01. The sequence goes on along the minus strand of CAZUYG010000545.1, from coordinate 2,890 downwards.
GCGTGCATCGTGCGCCCGATCGTGCGGCGGCCCCAGCCGCCATCCCATTGGTGCGGCGCGTCCTTGTAGGCGACGATTTCGACGGCGCTGCCGCCTTTCTTGAGATCGCCGGCGAAGGTTTCGCACCGCGCGGGATCGATCAGCGTGTCGGCGGTGCCGTAGAGATAGAGCAGCGGCGCGCCGGTCGTGCGCGGATCGGAGAAACGCGCGATGCACGGGCCGTAGAAGGCGACGTGGCCGGCGAAGCGGAGGCCCTTGCCGAGCTGGGCCGCGACGCGCGCGTTCAGCGCATACATCGTGGCCATCGCGCCATAGGAAAAGCCGACCAGCACCACGCGCTTCGTGTCGATCTCGGGATACTTTTCGCCGAGCCAGCGCAAGCCGGCATAGGCGTCGGCGATCATCATGCTTTCGGTGAGGTTGAGCAGGCGGTCGATGCAGCCCGTGCCCAGCTCGCGGCGCGCGGCAAACGCGTCGATCACCAGCGCGGCCACGCCCATCGCGGCGAGCTGGCGGCCATAGGTCATCTCGCGCGCCCACAGCACGCCGCCCGAGCCGTGCAGCATGATGACCGCGGGAATCGACCCGGGCCGGTGCCGGCCCGGCGGCAGGAACAGCGTGGCGCGGGCGGTGGCCTTCGGCGCGTCCGCGAGATCGGCGAAATCGGCCGGGCTGAACGGCGAGGCGCTGGCGAACGTCACCGCCTGCCCCTCGATGCGCTCGATGGCGCCGCCATTGGGCCACGGCGCCAGCAGCCGCTGCGCGAGCGGATCGGCGGCGGCCAGCGCGGGCCACAGGCAGCACGCGATCAGGGCGATGAATCGCATCACGTCGTTGACCCCAGCGGAAACCTCGGGGAAAGCTGCCGGCGGCGTCCCCCTTTTTCAATCCGCTGATACCCGGGGGCCGCCAAACATTTTCGTGTGCCGGGGACCCGCATGACCGCTCCTGCCGCCAGCCAGGCCTTCCCGCTCGCCTTCCTGTTCTCGGGACCGGCGGTCGAGCCGCGCCTGCGGAAGGCCTTCTCCGCCGCGGCGCTCGCCTCGCTGCGCATGGCGATGCTCGCGAAGCTCGCCGCGTCGGGCATCGTCGCCGTGTTCCTCGTGATTCAGTTCCCGAACCGGGCGGTCGCGTGGTGGCTGGGGCTGGCCGCGCTGTTCGCCGCCGCCGGGATACTGCAGTACCGCCTCGCGAAGGCGCGCCCGCGCGCCTGGCAGAAATATGCGTTCATGCTGTTCGACGTGGCGCTCATCGCCTTCGCCTCGCTGCTGCGGAACCCGCTCATCGATTATGGCGGCGTCCCGCTCCAGCTCGATCTCCGTTTCCAGTCGTTCCTCTACCTCTTCATCCCGCTGGCGCTGTCGATCTTCAGCTTCACGCCGCGCTTCGTGCTGTTCACCGGCGGCTGCATCGCCGCCGTCTGGCTCGCCGCCGTGGCGCCGATCGTGCTCAGGCCCGACACGGTGACGCTGCTCGACATGCCCAATTTCGCGACCGCGACGATCAGGGACAAAACCGAATACCTGCTGAAGCCGACCTTCGTGCATCTCGCGAACCTCACGCAGGAGGTCGTCATCCTGCTCGTCGTGGCGCTGCTGCTGGCCCTTGGCGTTTCCCGCCAGATGGGCCTCGTCGTCCGCCAGATCGCGGCCGAGCGGAGCCGCGCGGCGCTCGCGCGCTATTTCTCGCCGAACATGGTGGACGAGATCGCGGCGCTCGACCGGCCGCTCGGCGAAGTGCGCGCGCAGCAGGCGGGCGTGCTGTTCGCCGACATCGTGGGGTTTACCGACCTCGCCGAGCGGCTGGGGCCGGAGAAAACGATGGAGCTGCTGCGCGGTTTCCACCGGCGGATGGCCGAGAGCGTGTTCGCGCATGGCGGCACGGTGGACAAGTATATCGGCGACGCGGTGATGGCGACGTTCGGCACGCCGCGCCCGGCCGGCGACGACGCGCTCCGCGCGGTGCGCTGCGCGCTCGGCATGGCCGACGCGGTGGAGCGCTGGAACGCGGAGCGCAAGGCGGCGGGCGAGGCGCCGATCCGCATCGGCATCGGCCTGCACTACGGCCCGGTCGTGACAGGCGACATGGGCGACGAGCGCCGGCTCGAATATGCGGTGATCGGCGACACGGTGAACACGGCGAGCCGCATCGAGGCGCTGACGCGCGAGCGCGGTGTGACCGCGCTGATCAGCGCCGACACCATGGCGGCGGCCGGCCCGCAGCTCGACGCATCCGTCCATGGCCGCCTGCGCCCGGCGGCGCCGGCCCAACTGCGCGGCCGGACCCAGCCCGTGCAGCTGTGGGCCGCCGCCTGACGCATCGCGTTGGGATCGAACGACATTCCGCCTTTCGGGGCAGGCCGGAAGAGTGTATAGGCGGCGCCATGCCTTTGATCACCGATACGGCGCGCCTGTCCGAATTCTGCGCGCGCCTGGCGCAGGAACAATTCGTCGCCGTCGACACGGAATTCATCCGCGAGAAGACCTATTACCCGCAGGTCTGCCTGATTCAGCTGGCCGGCGAGGGCGAAGCCTACGCCGTGGACGCGCTGGCGCCGGGGCTCGACCTCTCCCCGGTCTACGACCTCATGCGCAATCCGAATGTCCTCAAGGTGTTCCATGCCGCGCGGCAGGACATCGAGATCTTCATGATGAAGATGGATGCGGTGCCGGCGCCGATGTTCGACACGCAGGTGGCGGCGATGGTCGCCGGCTTCGGCGAGCAGGCCGGCTACGAGACGCTGGTGCAGGCGCTGGCGCGCGCGAGCATCGACAAGTCTTCGCGCTTCACCGACTGGGCGCTGCGCCCGCTCACCGAAAAGCAGGTCGCCTACGCGCTGTCGGACGTCACCTACCTGCGCACCGTCTACAAGAAGCTCAAGGAACGCCTC
>CAZUYG010000544.1:0-3384 GCA_964624265.1 uncultured Candidatus Odyssella sp. | reverse complement strand
AAAAACGTGGCCCGGCACGAGCTTCCCGAACCCGTAGCCGCGCAATTCGGAGTCGATCTTCGCCAGACGCGGCGCGAGCGGCGCGGCCTTGTCGTCGAAATTCACGAAGATCAGACCGTGGAAGATCTCGGTCCGCAGCTCGGGCAGCCGGTACAGGCGGCGCAATTCCTCCATCCGCGCCGCGTCGCCCATGGCCGGCGCGGCGATGAGCGAACCGTCGAGCCCGTACATCCAGTTGTGATAGGGGCAGATCAGCGCCTTGCCATGGAGGCAGCGGCCGTCGGCCGGCACTTCCTTCACCCCGCCCACCATCGGATGGCCGCGATGGCGGCACACGCCCGACAGAACGCGCACCTTCGCTTCGTCGCGCACGACGAGCACCGGCTCGTCGAGAACCGTCAGCGGCAGGTGGTCGCCGACGTTCGGCACCTCGTTGACGTGGCCGATGCACAGCCATTCGCGCGAGAAGATGGCCTGCTTTTCGAACTCCCAGAACGCCTCGCTGGTATAGGCTTCGGCAGGCAGAATCTCGGCCCGGTCCACCGGCAGAAGGCAAGGCTCGGTCGCCTTCACTACGCGCCGCGCCAAAGCGAAATCGAAGTCGACGGGCCTCATCCTCTGCACTCCTGCTTCCTGTCGGGCGTCACCGGGGCACCTCGCCGCGAACCCAGGTGCGATGGACGTGCCGGATGTGTCGTTGCTTGTCGAAGGGCGTGCCGCGATGGAGCGTGCACCGGTTGTCCCACAGCAGGACGTCGCCGACCTGCCATTTGTGCCGGTAGACGAAGCGCTCCTGCGTCGTAAATTCCAGCAGGCTGCGGATCAGGTCCTTGCCCTCGGGATTCGGCATGCCGACGATGCCGTTCGGCGTGGTGCTTGAAAGGCCCCAGATGGTCTTGCGCCCGTCCGCCGGGTGGCGGCGGATCAGCGGGTGGAACACGTCCGGGAACTCCTGCTTTTCCGCCTCGCTGAGCGTGCGGTTCGCGCGCACGGCGAGATTGGCATAGGAATGATGCACGGTGAGGCCGTCAATCTGCCGTTGCTTGTCTTCCGGCAGCGCGTTCCACGCCGCGCAGGTATCCGCGATCAGCGTGTCCGACCCTTCGGGCGGCACTTCGAGCGCGTAGAGCAGCGTATAGGCGGCCGGGCGCGCCGCGTAGTTGAGATCGGTATGCCAGGCGGTTCCCGCTTCGGGATCGCCGATCGCGCGGCCATCCACCACCTTGTTGGAGATCACGTAGATCTCGGGATAGCCGGGAACCGTGTATTCCAGCAGCGCATTGCCGGCCGGCTCGCCGAACACCCTGGTTAAAGCGAGCAGTTGCTGCGGATCGAGCTTCTGCCCGCGGATGACGAGCGCGCCGTGCAGATCGACCCGCCGCTTGATTTCGGCCAGCATGGCCGCGTCGGCGCGCGTCACGTCGACGCCGGTCACCTCGACGCCGAAATCCTCGCGCAGCGGGGCGATGGTGATGCGGTCGATGGCGGTCGTATCCATGGCGAACTCCGTTCGGTCAGCGCGGCAGGGCGCCGGCAGGAGCGGCCGCGCGCCGCTCGACTTCGACTTCCGAGAAGAACACGAGCTTCGACGTTTCGACGTAGACGCGATTGTCACGCGCCAGCGCCGCGCCGCCCGGGACGTCGAGCGAGCGGCCGAGATGCGCCGCGTCGTCGACCCAGGATTCGGAAAAGCCGTCGATCTCGATGCCGTGAGTCGGCAGGCCGGGCGGGTTGGCGAGGGCGCGCATGACATAGAGCTGACAATATTTCCGGGCGCCGTCCCGCACCTGTTTCGCCAGCGGCGCATGCACATCCACCCAATGGCGGATGAACGCCTCGTGCGTCCAGCCCGATTTTCGCACCAGCACGACGAGCCGCTTCAGCATGCCGGCGCCGGTGGCGTTCGCCGGCAACTCGTTGGCGATCGTCGCCTCTTCGAAGACGACGTGGGTCATCGCGCCGACCGCCTGTTTCAGGAACGCCTGCTGGGCGGCGCTCGCCCGGAAACGCGCCAAATCGGCATCGGTGCCGAACCACCATTCCTCGGCAGCATCCACCTGGATGGCCAGCGGCGGCGAGCCCGGCGGCGAGGGCGGCGGCGGCTGCACGACGTAGCGGACGCAGCGCGCAATGCCGTCGGCGTCGCGCCGGGCGCGGGTCGCGCGCGACCACGCGTCGAGAAACGCATCCTGTCCGATCGTGTCGGATTTGCGCAGCAGGGCGAGGGTCTTGATCACCCGGTTCTCTTCATCTGGTGCCGGCGAGGGATGAAACGGCGCGGTCGGATCGGAGCCGAGTTCAACCGTAAGATTCGGTGTAGGCTGTCTGAAGAGCCTACCTTTCGATACCGGGCATAGATTGCGGCTATGAAGGCCGATGCCGATAAAGCGCTTGGCGTCTCATAGAACCGGCGGATGCTTGGGATAGACGCCGCGCCTCTCCCCTCCGTTGCGCCGCGTGATAGTGTTCGTCTTTCAACTCGGGACAAGGCGACGGGCCCGGCATGACATCGGCAGCGGCCGCGGCACAAGCCGTGTCGGAAACGGCGGAGACACTCGCCTTGGTGGTCAACGGCCGAACATGTTCGGCCGGGAACGACCAATCCCTCACGCTTCTTTCCTTCCTGCGCGACCGGCTCGGGCTGACCGGCACCAAGGAGGCTTGCGGGCGCGGCGAATGCGGCGCCTGCACCGTTTTGATCGACGGCGTGCCGCAGCTTTCCTGCATCAAGCCGGTCCTGCTCGTCGCCGGCGCCGTCACCACCATCGAAGGACTCGGGGACGAGTGGCACGATTTGCGCCAGGCGTTTGCCGAACATGGCGGTTTCCAGTGCGGCTTCTGCACCTCGGGCCAGATCGTGCATCTCGCGGCGATCTTGAAATCCGGGCTGCCGCGCGATGCGGCGGCGGCCGAGCGCCACCTGCGCCATCGGCTATCGGGGAACATCTGCCGCTGCACCGGTTATGCCGGCATCATCGCCGCCGCGTTGAGCGTGGCGCGCAAGCGCGGCCTGGTGGATGGCGGCGCATGACGGTGCTGCGCCAGCCGTTCAAGTATATCGGCCGTTCCACGCCGCCCAACGACTGGCCGGCGCGAACCTCCGGCGCGGCGCGCTACACCGCCGATCTCCAGCTCGAAGGGCTGCTGGTGGCGCGCGTTCTGCGCTCGCCGCACCCGCATGCCGAGATCCGCGCGATCGACGCAGCGCGCGCGGCGGCGATGCCGGGCGTGCACGCCGTCATCACCAGCGCCGATTTCCCCGCGAAGATCCGCTATCTCCACGAAGGCGGCGCGGACCGCCCGCCCTTGGCCGACGGAATGGTCCGTTACGTCGGCGAAGAGGTGGCTGCGGTTGCGGCGGAAACCCTCGCGCAGGCGCAGGCG
>CAZUYG010000543.1:0-3388 GCA_964624265.1 uncultured Candidatus Odyssella sp. | reverse complement strand
CACCCCGTCGAAGGTCCAGCTTTCCGATTTCGGTTTGTCCGCCTCGGCGGCGAAGCCGGCGGCAGCGGCGGAGAGCGTGGCGAGCGCGAGGCCCGCGGCGATCGCAAGACGCATCGTCATGGTTCCTTGCTCCCCTCGGTCAGGCGCGGGCGGCGGTTTTCACCACCGGCTCGCTGATGCTGAAGGGCAGGGGCCTCGGCCGCTCGGTACGCGCGATGATCGGCACGAGGATCAGGAAGTGGAAGAAATACCACGCCGTCGCGATCCGGCTGATCACCAGCCAGATGCCTTCCGGCGCCGCCGCGCCGCAGAAGCCGAGGACGATGCAGTCGATGACGAACAGCCAGAACGCCACGCGATAGGCGGGCCGGTAGTTCGCGCTGCGCACCTTCGAATTGTCGAGCCACGGCAGCACGAACAGCAGCAGGATCGAGCCGAACATCGCGATCACGCCGGCGAGCTTCGCCGGGATGAAGAGGATGTCCGGCGTCGCGCGCAGGATCGCGTAGAAGGGCAGGAAATACCATTCCGGCACGATGTGCGCCGGCGTCACCTGCGAATCGGCGGGGATGTAGTTGTCCGGATGGCCCATGAAATTGGGCGCGAAGAACACGAACGCGGCCCACACCAGCAGGAAGATGCCGATGCAGAAGACGTCTTTCACCGTGTAGTAGGGATGGAACGGCAGCGTGTCCTTCGGGCTCTTCACATCGATGCCCAGCGGGTTGCCGTTGCCGACCGCGTGGAACGACCAGATGTGCATCACCACGAGGCCGACGATCACGAACGGCAGCAGGTAGTGCAGGCTGAAGAAGCGGTTCAGCGTCGGGTTGTCGACCGCGAAGCCGCCCCAGAGCCACGTCGTGACGCCCTCGCCCACGAACGGAATGGCCGAGAACAGGTTGGTGATGACCTTGGCGGCCCAGAAGCTCATCTGGCCCCACGGCAGCACGTAGCCCATGAACGCGGTCGCCATCATGCACAGCAGGATGATGATGCCGAACCACCACACGAGCTCGCGCGGCGCCTTGTAGGATCCGTAATAGAGGCCGCGGAAGATGTGGACGTAGACGACGAGGAAGAACATCGCCGCGCCGTTGGCGTGCACGTAGCGCAGCAGCCAGCCGTGGTTCACGTCGCGCATGATGCGCTCGACGCTGTCGAACGCATGATCGACGTGCGGCGTGTAGTGCATCGCCAGCACGATGCCGGTGACCAGCATCACCACCAGCGTGATGGCGGCGAACGAGCCGAAGGTCCACCAGTAGTTCAGGTTCTTCGGAGTCGGGTAGGCATTGAAATGCGCGACCGAGCCGAAGATCGGCAGACGGCTATCGACCCAGCGCATCCACCGGGGCTGGGGGGCGGGTTGCATCGCCATGATTTATTGTCTCCGGGATTCTTGTGCCGGGTGAAGCGTCAGGCCGCGGCCTTCTTGGCCTTCTCGCCGACCACGATGCGCGTGTCGGTCATGAAGCGGTAGTCCGGCACCGGCAGGTTCTTCGGCGCCGGGCCTTTGCGGATGCGGCCCGCGGTGTCGTAGTGCGAGCCGTGGCAGGGGCAGAACCAGCCGCCGAAATCGCCCTTCTTGTCGGTCGAGCTCTGGCCGAGCGGGATGCAGCCGAGATGCGTGCACACACCCACCATGATCAGCCATTGCGGCTTGCCTTCCGGGTGGCGCGCCGCGTCGGGCTGCGGGTCGCGCATCGAGGCCTTGTCGTCCTGCACCGCGCGGGCGATCTCGTCCTTCGTGCGGTAGCGAATGAAGACGGGCGAGCCGCGCCACTTCACCGTTACGGCCTGGCCCTCCTTGACCGCGGAGAGATCCACCTCGGTCGTCGAGGCTGCCTTCGTGTCGGCGGCCGGCGAGAGGCTGTCGATGAGCGGCCAGGCAAACGCCGCAGCGCCGACAGCGCCCATGGCGCCCCCCAGCAGGTAGATGAAGTCGCGCCGCGTTTCGCCGTCGTGGCCGTGCGCTTCGGCTTCCGCCATTGTCCGGGGTCCCCGTTGAAATTCGCAGTGGTGTCGATAGGAAAAACCGCGGCGAAAATGGCCGCCGCGGCACGCGCCGTACACTATTGTTCCGCATGCGGAGGGCTAATGCGACACCGTGCCGCATAAATCCGAACTCTGTGAATGATTTGCGATGCGCCTCGCGCTGTTCGAACCCGATATCCCGCAGAACGCCGGCACGATCCTCAGGCTGGCCGCGTGCCTCGGCGTCGGCGTCGATCTCATCGAGCCGCTGGGCTTCGCGCTCACCGACGCCAAGCTGCGCCGCGCCGGGCTCGATTATTGGGAGCACGCGGCGATGACGCGACACCCCTCGTTCGCCGCGTTCGTGGGGTCCTGCCGGGCCGGAGGCGGGCGGATCGTGCTGCTCTCGACCCACGCCGCCATGACCTACACGAATTTCGCGTTCCGCCCGTCGGACGTCCTGCTGTTCGGCCGCGAGTCTTCGGGGGTAACCGATGCTGTGCGCGCGGCTGCCGGGGCCGGCCTGAGAATTCCGCTGCTGCCCGGCCGCCGCTCGCTCAACGTCGCCGTCGCCGCCGCGATGGTGCTCGGCGAGGCCTTGCGTCAGACCGGTGGATTTCCGAAAACCATCTGATGGCGGCCACTCTCGACGAGAAGAAAGACCAGGCCCGGCGCTGGTTCGAGGCGTTGCGCGACCGCATCTGCGCGGAATTCGAGCGGCTCGAAGACGAGCAGACGGCCGCGCCAGCGCCACAGGTGGCCGGACTGGCGCCCGGGCGGTTCGTGCGCACGCCGTGGAAGCGGCCCGAGCCGTCCGGCGCCGATGGCGGCGGCGGCACGATGGCGGTGATGAAGGGCCGCGTCTTCGAAAAGGTCGGCGTCAACGTCTCGACCGTGCACGGCGAATTCGCCGAGGCGTTCCGGAAGGAGATTCCGGGCGCCGACAAGGACCCGCGCTTCTGGGCCAGCGGCATCTCGCTGGTCGCGCACATGCAGTCGCCGCGCGTGCCGGCCGTGCACATGAACACGCGTTTCGTCGTCACCACCAAGGCGTGGTTCGGCGGCGGCGCCGATCTGACGCCGATGACGCCCGTCGAGCAGGATACCCGCGACTTCCACGCTGCGCTCGAGGCCGCCTGCGCCGGCCACGCGCCGGATTCCTATCCGCGCTTCAAGAAGTGGTGCGACGAGTACTTCTTCCTGAAGCACCGCAACGAGCCGCGCGGCGTGGGCGGCGTCTTCTTCGACGACCTCAACGCGCCGGGCTTCGACACCTCGTTCGCGATGGTGCGCGGCGTCGGCGACGCCTTCCTCACGGCCTACGCCCCGATCGTCGAGCGCCGCCGCGACCTCGCCTACGGCGAGCGCGAGCGCGACTTCCAGGCCTACCGGCGCGGGCGCTACGTCGAGT
>CAZUYG010000542.1:0-3392 GCA_964624265.1 uncultured Candidatus Odyssella sp. | reverse complement strand
TACGCGCTCGGGCTATCGCGTCCAGGTGGATGGCGAGGGGCCGCCGCTCGCGGGATAGAACCGCGCGGGCCGCGCGGCGGCGCCGTTTCGGCCGTCAGAACGGAACGACCAATCCGCCGTGCTCGGCCTCGGCGTTGACGAGGTTCACGCGCTTCGAGGCGATTTTCAGCGCGCCGCCGGCGCGCACGAGCCGGTGCACGTAGCTGCCGGCGAAGATGCGCTGCGCGTTGCGCCGGTATTCCACCATCGAGAATTTCGAGCGCACCACCACCGCGCCCGGCGGCGTCTCGAGAACGGCGATATTGGACACCTGCCGGCTGGCCGCGGAGCGCGGATTCTGCGCGTGCAGCAAGCCCTGCATCAGCCGCCGAACGCGCGTTTCAAGCAGCCTGCGGTCGTCGTACATCAGCGAGACCGTCTCGAACGGATCGCGCTGGCCGATCTGCGAAGGGACCCAATACCACGCATCCGCGGTGAACAGGGCCAGCCATTCCTCGTAGCGCGCCTCGTCGAGCAGCGCGGCCTCGTGCGTGAGGAACGACTCGATTTCGCGCGAATCGGCGATGGCGGCGGTTGCGACGTCCACGGCGGCGCTCATTCCGCGGCCGCCGCGAGACCGGGCTTCTTTCCGGTCATGTATTCGAGCCAGGTCTCATACATGTTGCGCAGATAGACTTCGCTGGTCGAATTCTTGCCGCGGCGCCCGTTGTGCGCATCCGGCATGTCCGTGTCGGCGCCGCGCGCGATGTTGAGCCACTCCGCGCCCGCGCTCGCCAGCCCGGCGCCGACCCGATCGTAGGTTTCGAGATCGTCGGTGAGCACGAGCGAGCCGGTGCCGTTCACGACGTTGGCGAACGCGATCGCATTGCGGAACATCCGCTCGGGGGCGCCCTTCAGGCGGAAATTGTAGGTGTAGACGACGGTACGGTTGACCGCGATCGGGTGCACGACCCGGAACTGCTGGAATTGGCTCATGAACGAGACGTTGGGATAGATGTTCGTGTTCCAGCGCCGCACTTCGAGAATGCGTTTGGCCTCCGCCTTGCCCTTCTTCGCCTCGAGCGCCTGGATGTAGTCGCGAAACATCGGATCGTTCATCGCGGCGACGAGCTTGGCATCGTCGTGATAGTCGCCGAGATAGGCGTGGCCGTTGGGATACACCCAAATGCCCACCTGGCTTTCCCAGAAGCCGTAGGACGCGCCGTTCTGGCGCATCTGCCGGATCGCGATTTCGCCGGAGCCGTCGGTCGCAACCGCGTCGTCCTGCACCTTCGCGGCCTCGATCGATGACTGGTGCACGAACAGCGGATGCGCGGCGTCGAGCAGATTTTCGAGGTAGAGCTTCCAATTGCCGTTGTAGGTGTGCTTGAAAACGCCTCCGGCAATCTCGATCTCGCCATCCGGCGCGCGGTCGATCATGTCGTCGAGCGACGTGGCGATGTGGCCGAGGAAGTCTTCGAGCGAGGGGCCGGTGGGCGCGAGGCTCGCGAACACGAAGCCGCGATAAGACTGCACGCGCGGAACCTGAACCATCGCCAGCTTCGGGTCGTTCACGTCCACCCGCGCACCGTAGGCGTGGCGCAGCGGGATGTTCTTGATGCGCCCGTCGGTGTGATAGCTCCAGCCGTGATAGCAGCAGCGGAACTCCTGCGCGTTGCCGCTGTCTTCCGACACGACCTGCACGCCGCGATGGGCGCACTGATTGTGCACGACGTAAACGCGGCCGTCGCTGTGGCGCGTCATCAGAACGGGCTTGGTGCCGATCCGGGTCGCGAAGAAATCGCCCGGATTGCGCACCTGGCTTTCGTGGCCGACATAGATCCACGTCCGCTCGAAAATCCGCTCCATCTCCAGCGCGAAAATGGCCGGGTCGGTGTAGAGATCGCGGTGTACGCGGTCCGGCTGGACGAGGCGCGCGAGAGTCTGCGTGCTGTGGTCGGGCATGGCAGGATGTCCCAATCGTTGCTAGCTTCGCGAATGGGGCCGTATCGCGAAACAAAATGATACTGCGCAGTACAGTTTGGGTCAAGCAAGGGGCGCACGGCATGAACGAAAGACGGGCAAAGCCGCGCGGTTCGGGCCGCCGCAAGTCCGACCGGAAGCGGCGCGCGATCGTCGACGGCGCTTGCCGCGTGTTCCTCGCGCAGGGCTTCGGCGGCGCGAACATGGATGCGGTGGCCGCCGCCGCCGGCGTGTCGAAAATGACCGTGTATCGCTATTTTCCGAGCAAGGAGCAGCTCTTCGCCGGCGTCGTGCGCGACATGTGCGACCGCATTTTCGATCCCGCGCTCGTGGCTTCGCTGCAGAAGGTCAAGCTGCGTGAATCCTTGCGTATCTTCGCGCGGCGCATGCTCGAGATCGTCTTCGCCCCGGAAACGCTCGGTCTCCATCGCATCGTCGTCGCCGAGAGCCAGCGTTTCCCGGAGATCGGAAAGCTGTTCTACGACAGCGGACCCGGCGGAAGCATTCGGGCTCTGGCCGAGCACTTTACGCGTCACCGCCGCGATCCCGCGCTGAAGATCAGGAACCCGCGCCTGGCGGCCGAAGAATTTCTGGAGCTGCTGCGCGGCTACGATCACATGCGCGCGCTGCTGCGGGTCGGGCGCGATCCCTCGCCCCGTGCCGTCAAGCAGCGCATCGAGCGCGCGATCAATCACGTTCTTCGTTGATATGGCCGCGTCGAGGCGCGGCCCGCCCTTGACTAGACGATACCATTCAGTATCGTTTTCATGACGCGCTGCGACGTAGGCCGCCGCCGGTCGGGAGGAGCAGGATGAGATTCGCGCATTTCTCCCATGTCTGGGGCAAGAAGGGGATGTCGCCCGGGCAGCGCTATGAACAGCTCTGGCGCGAGCTGATGCTGGCCGACGAGCTGGGCTTCGATTACGGCTTCTCGGTCGAGCACCATTTCTGCCCCGAAGAGAGCTGGATGTCCTCGCCCAATCTCTTCGCGGTCGCGGCCGCGGCCCGCACCAAGCGCATCCGCCTGGGCGCCATGGGGCACGTCGTGCCGCTGCATCATCCGATACGGCTTCTCGAGGAAATCGCGCTCACCGACCAGATCACCGGCGGGCGCATCGAGGTGGGACTCGTGCCCGGCATCATTCCGTCCTATTTCGGCCCGTTCGGCGCCGATTTCATGGGCCGCCGCGAGATCACGACCGAATTCGCGCGCTTCATGAAAGCCGCGTTCGCGAACGGCCCCTCCATCAATTTCGAAGGCAAGCACATCAAGCAGAAGGGCACGGTGCTGAGCGTCGGTCCCGCGCAGCGCCCCTATCCGCCGATGTGGATGGAAACGCGCGACATTCCCACGCTCGAATTCTGCGCGCGCGAAGGCCTGCACACCGGCTATTTCCTGCTGTTCCCGCGCAAGGAGGCGAAGCACCGCT
>CAZUYG010000541.1:0-3405 GCA_964624265.1 uncultured Candidatus Odyssella sp. | reverse complement strand
ACTACTGGCTGCCGGTGGACCAGTACATCGGCGGCATCGAGCACGCGATCCTGCATCTGCTCTACTCGCGCTTCTTCATGCGCGCGCTCACCGATTGCGGCTATCTCGACCTCGCCGAGCCGTTCGCGGCGCTGCAGACGCAGGGCATGGTCGTGCACGAGACCTATCGCGCGCCCGACGGCTCGTGGCTGATGCCGGCGGAAATCCACAAGACCGCGGACGGAAAAGCGCAGCGTCTTTCCGACGGCGAGCCCGTGGAGATCGGGCGCATCGAGAAGATGAGCAAGTCGAAGAAGAACGTCGTCGACCCCGAGAACATCATCGCCAATTACGGGGCCGACACGGCGCGCCTGTTCATGCTGTCCGATTCACCGCCCGACCGCGACCTCGAATGGACCGAAGCGGGCGCCGAGGGCGCGTGGCGCTATCTGAACCGGCTGTTCCGCATGGTGGCCGAGCCGCCGCTGCCGCTGCCGCCGAAGGGCGCGCCGATGCCGAACGATTTCGGCCCCCGGGCGCTGGCGGCGCGCAAGGCCACGCACAAGGCCATCGTCGGCGTCGGCGACGACATCGAGCGCTTCCATTTCAACAAGGCGGTCGCGCGCATCCGCGAGCTGACCAACGCGCTCGACGGCCTCAAGGAGGCCGCGGACGAGCCGGGGGCGGCCTGGGCCTATCGCGAGGGTCTCGAAGCCGCCGTTCGCATGATCGGCACGATGACGCCGCATCTGGCCGAAGAGCTGTGGCAGATGCTGGGGCATCAGGAGATTCTGGCGCGCAGCGCCTGGCCCGAGGCCTATCTGCCGCTCACGGTCGAGGATACGGTCAAGATCGCGGTGCAGGTGAACGGCAAGCTGCGCGGCACCATCGAGCTGGCGCGCGGAACGGCCAAGAGCGAGGCCGAGAAGGCCGCGATGGCCCTGCCCAATGTCGCCGCCGCGATGGGCGGCGCCGCGCCCAAGCGCGTCATCGTCGTGCCCGACAAGATCGTCAATGTCGTGGTGTGATCCCCTCGCCTTCGCGCGGCCCATCGGCTATTGATTCGGGGCTGAGAGGGAGCCGGGCCTTGTCGCGTTTCCGCATCGCGCCGAAGATCGCTGCACTCGCCGCCGCCGCGGCTGCCGTTCTGGCGCTGAGCGGCTGCGGCTACCGGCCGGTCTATGGCGAGCAGAGCGCCGCCGTGGCCGGAGACGGCTCGCGCGCCAATCTCGGATCGGTCAAGGTTCTCGGCATTGCCGACCGCCGCGGTCAGCTGCTGCGCAATTATCTGATGGACCGGATGACTCCGCGCGGCGAGCCGGCGACGCCGCGCTATGTCCTGTCGGTCACAACGACCGAAGGCCGGCGCATCACCTCGACCCGTCCCGACGGCACGGGCACGCGCGCCGACCTCGTGATCAACGCGCGCTACGCCCTGCGGGATGCCGCCTCCGATCTCGTCGTCTTCAGCGATCGCAGCGATGCGACCGCGACCTACAACCTGCTGACCGCGCGCTACGCGACCGTATCGTCGGAAGACGAAGCGCGGCGGCGCGCCGTGGAACTGATCGCCGACCAGATCGCGCTGCAGGTCGCGCTGTTCCTGAACCGCCGCCACACGCCGGGGCAGGCGGACAAGGCGCCGTAGGGCGTCCGCATGAAGCGCGACAAGGCTTCGGATTTCGAGGCCTTCCTCAAGAAGCCCGATCCGGCGGTGCGCCTCGTGCTGTTGCACGGCGAGGACGAGGGCCTCGTGCGAGAGCGCGCGGATCAGCTGGCGAAAACAGTCGTACCCGATTTGCGCGACCCGTTCAGGGTGGCGGCGCTGACCGGCGAACAGCTCGCGCAGGATCCGGCGCGGCTCGGGGACGAAGCAGCGGCGATCGCGATGGGCGGCGGGCGGCGCGTCGTGCGCGTGAAGGATGCGCCGAAGGGCCTCACCTCGCAGCGGCAGTCCGCGATTCTGCGCGATTTCGTGGCGGCGCCGCTGGGCGATGCGCTGGTCATCGTGGAAGCCGGCGAGCTGAAACGGGAAAACGCGTTCCTGAAGGCGGCGGAAGCCGCCAAAACCGCCGTGGCCGTGAAATGCGGCCTCGACGAGGAGTGGGCGATCGAGAGGGTGATCGCCGATACGCTGGCGCAGCACGGGCTCGCGGCCGACGACGCGGCGACCGCGTATCTCGTCGATCATCTCGGCGGCGACCGCCAGCTGACGCGGCGCGAGCTTGAGAAGCTGGCCTTGTATGCCGGCGAGCGCGGCAAGGACCGGCCGATCACGCTCGCCGAAGCGGCGGCGAGCGTCGGCGACACCGCGGCGCTCGACGAGGACGACCTTTGCGCGGCCATCGCCGGCGGCGACCGCGCGATGGCCGACCGCTGCCTGCTGCGCCTGCAAGCCGAAGGCGAATCGCCGGTGCGGGTGCTGCGCGTCGTCAGCCAGATCTTTCAGCGCATGCACGCGTTTCAGGCCGCGCTCGGCGCGGGGCGTTCGTCCGACGAAGCGGTTCGCGCCGCGCGTTTCTTCGGCCCGCGCGGCCCGGCATTCAGCGCGGCCGCGCGCCAGTGGCCCGCCGGCACGCTGGTCGAAGCGTTCCGGCGCCTCAACGAGGCCGAATCGCGGTGCAAATCGACCGGTTATCCGGATTGGACCGTCGCGGCGCGGACGCTCGCGGCGCTCGCCAGCATTCCGCAACGCGGTTTGCGGCGCTGACGCGCGCCGCTATCGGGCGAGCTCCGCCGCAAGCGCGGCTTGGTCCGCGAGCGGGAGCGAGCACACCGGACCGCGGCAGACGAACGCCGCGGCGGCACCGCCCGCCGCCTTGCCCCTGGCGGGATGTCCGTCCGGCAGCGCCGCGGTGTCGGCGATGCGCTGGATGACGATGTTCGGCTGCGGCGCGGACCATGCGGCGCGGACCAGCGCGTCGGCATTCGGGCCGGTCACGGCCACCTGCACCGCGTCTTCGAGCAGGAACTGCCCCGTCATCAACACCGGCATGGCCAGCGCGTTGCGCTCCAGCTCGCCCGAAAACGCCGCGATCAGCGCCTCGGCACGCTCGCGATAGACCGGCTTGCCGGTAAGGTGGAACAGCAGTGCGAAGACGTGGACGAGCAGGCCGTTGCCCGAGGGCGTGGCGTGGTCGTGCACGGTCTTGTGGCGCAGGATCACGTCGGTCACGTCGTCGGCCGACATGAAATAGCCGCCGCGCGCGGCGTCGCGATAATGCGCTTCGATCGTCTCGGCCCAGGCTTCGGCCTTCGCCAGATACGCGGTTTCGCCGGTCGTCTGGTAAAGCATCAGCGCGGCGCGGGCGAGACAGACGTGATCGTCGAGCGTCGCCGGATGCGCGAGCCGTCCGCCGCACCACGAGTGCTTCAGGCGCCCCGCCTCGGTCATGTGCTCGCAAACGAACGCGAAGGCGGCGCGGG
>CAZUYG010000540.1:0-3408 GCA_964624265.1 uncultured Candidatus Odyssella sp. | reverse complement strand
CTGCCCGCACTACGAGCGGTGCGCGGTGGCCGGCAGCCTCCGCCAGATCCAGACCCTGATTCGCAATTTCGGCCAGCGCACGACGACGCTGTCGCCGCCGACCGACGCGATGTCGCTCTATCGCACGCTCCGGGCCGGGCACCCGATCATTCTCGCGATCCGCAATTCGCAGTTCACGGGCCACGTCGTCGTGCTGACCGGCATGACCTGGGTCGCGGGCGCCAATGGCCCCGAGGCGCTGCTGCACGTGAACGACCCGCTGCGCGTCATCCCGAGCCGGCTGCCGTTCCGCGCGCTCGTGCCGCGCTGGCAGGCGGCGATCGTCGTCTACTGAGGCGGCCCGGACGCGCGCCGTTAACCAGCCGGTGCGTCAACAAATCGTGGTTAGCGCGCGGCCGGCACCGCAGGAGCATTCGCGGCTCCGCGTGATTTCAAGAACTTGCGCGAGATCGCCGCGCCGCCTTCGGGGGCGCCGGCGGCGCGGCGTCAACAATTCTTTAACCGCAAGAATATCTATTCACGCTTGCCAATCGCTTAACGCCGGAACTGCGCCCGACATGATCCACACCTTCGCCTTGGACCTGCGCAAGGGGTCCCTGCTGTCGCGCTATACGCAGCGGCTCGGAACGCTGGTCGACCGCCGCCTTTCGCAGATCGCGCTCGAAGGCGCGCGTAAGGAAGCCGAAGGCGCCGCGCAGAACGCGCTGGCCGCGAGCCGCGCCAAGACCGAATTCCTCGCCAACATGAGCCACGAGCTGCACACGCCGCTCTCCTCGATCATCGGCTTCGCCGAGATGATGGAGCGCGAAATGCGCGGGCCGATGCCGGTGGCCTATCGCGAGTATGCGAAGAACATCGTCGAGAGCGGGCGGCAGCTGCTCGGCCTGGTCGGCGACGTGCTCGACATGTCGCACATCGAAAGCGGCAAGTACCGGCTCGAAGAGAACGAGATCGACATCGGCGAAGCGCTGACGGAGATCTTCCGTCTCGTGCAGGGCCGCGCCGCGCAGGCCGGGCTCTACCTGCAGGCGCGCGTCGCCAAAGACCTCCCCCGGCTCAGGGCCGACCCCAAGGCGTTCAAGCAGATCGTGCTCAACCTGCTCACGAATGCCATCAAGTTCACCAAGGCCGGCGGCCACATTTACGTGCTGCCCGCGCTCGTGCCCGAAGGCGATCTCTCGATTCGCGTCGTCGATACCGGCGTCGGCATCAAGGAGGCCGACCTCGCGCGCATCACGCTTCCCTTCGAACGCGTGGGCGAGGCGGCGACTCACCGCCAGCCCGGCGCCGGGCTCGGCCTCACGCTCGTCAACGCCCTTGCCGCTCTGCACGGCGGAACGCTGCAGCTGCAGAGCAAAGTGGGCGTCGGCACCGTGGCGACCGTGACGCTTCCGCACTGGAGGCTGATGAAGGCGCCCGGCACCGCGCTGGGCGAGGCGGGGCTCGGCGCGGCCGATGACGCGCCGCCGGCCGCCGGCCGCGACCCGACGCTGAACGCAGAGGACTGACAATGGACGGCATGGATGGAATGAAGACCGCCACGCAGCGCATCGGCCGAATCGTTTCGGTGGCCGGCAGCCAGGCGGTGTGCGTGCTGGAGCGCAACGCGCACGGCGACGTCGCGCCGCTGCAGATCGGCGGCCTCGTCAAGACCAACATCGGGCGATCGCAGGTTTACGGCCTCGTCTCGGGCGTGAGCATTCCGGTGCCGTCGAGCGGCGACGGCGGCGATCAGGAGATGAAGGTGGTGGAGCTGCTGCTGATCGGCGAAGCGCCGCTTTCCGCGCCCGGCCGGCCGGCCGCGTTCCGCCGCGGCGTTTCGGTGTTTCCCGCGCTCGGCGACGCCGTCTATTCGACCAGCCGCGAGGACCTCGTTCAGGTTTACGCCCCGCCGGCGGCCGCCAACATCTCGATCGGCACGCTGCATCACGACCG
The DNA here is from genome assembly GCA_964624265.1 of uncultured Candidatus Odyssella sp. Lineage (GTDB taxonomy): Bacteria > Pseudomonadota > Alphaproteobacteria > Bin65 > Bin65 > SBBV01. The sequence continues at coordinate 1,473 of CAZUYG010000540.1, read as the reverse complement.
CGCGGTTCACGCGCACGCGCTCGTCGACGAACTGCTCGGCAAGCATTTCGCCGTGCTCGGAACCACAGGCGCCGGCAAATCCTGCGCGGCCGCCGTGATCCTGCGCCAGCTCGTGACGCAGAATCCGAATTCGCACATCCTGCTGCTCGATCCGCACGGCGAGTATCCGCGCGCGTTCGGGCCGCGCGCCGAGGTGATCACCGCCGAGACGCTGGAGCTGCCGTTCTGGATGCTGAATTTCGAGGAGATGCTGCAGATCCTGTTCGGCTCCGGCGTCGATCCGGCCAGCCCCGAGGGCGAGATCCTTTCGGAGCTGATCGTGGGCGCGAAGCACGACTATGCCGGCGGGCCGCAGCAGGGCTACGACAAGGTCTACTCGGTGGACACGCCGGTGCCCTACCGGCTTTCCGACCTGCTCACGCGGCTCAACAACGCGATGGGCAAGCTCGACAACACGGCCAATCTTCCGCCCTACCGCCGCATCAAGCAGCGCGTGCTGGCGCTGCAATACGATCCGCGGTTCGCGTTCATGTTCGGCGGCGTGCAGGTGCGCGACCGCATGGCCGCGATTCTCGGCCGCCTGTTCCGGCTGCCGGCGGACGGAAAACCGATCTGCATCCTCGACCTCTCGGCCATTCCCGCCGAGGCGCTGCCGGTGATGGTGGCCGCCGTTTGCCGGCTCGCGCACAGTTTCGCGTCGTGGAGCAACCGGGCCTGCCCGATCCTGCTGGTGTGCGAGGAAGCGCATCGCTTCGGCGCGCAGACGCCGGAGCCCGGCTTCGCGATGGCCCGGCACTGGCTCACGCGCATCGCCAAGGAAGGCCGCAAATACGGAATCTCGCTCGGCGTCGTGAGCCAGCGGCCCTCGAAGCTCTCGACCGACCTCATCTCCCAGTGCAACACGATCTTCGCGATGCGGCTCGCGAACAACGAGGATCTGCAGTTCCTGTCCGGCGCCTCGGCCGACACGGCGATGGGCATGAACGATTTCCTGCCGACGCTGCTCACCGGCGAATGCATCGCGATGGGCCAGGGCGTCACCATGCCGATCCGCATGCGCTTTCACGGGCTGCCCGAGGGCGAACGCCCGGGCACGGGCGGCGGCGGCGTGACCCAGGCCTGGACCCAACAGATCGACAGCCCGAGCTTCCTCGGCAGCGTGATCACCTACTGGCGCACGCAGAAGCGCTAGACGCGGCGCGCTCGTCGCGGGCCGGAGATTTTCAGCCGCCCGCGCCGCGCCGGCCGCCGGGCGTAGCCATGCCATGGCGAACGCCGTAAAACCCGGACGATGATGCTCGTCGGCCAATACGACTCGCCGTTCGTGCGCCGCGTGGCCGTGTCGCTGCGCGTGCTGGGCTTCGCCTACGGGCACGACACGCGCTCGGTGTTCGGCGATTTCGATTCGATGCGGCAGACGAACCCGCTGGGGCGCATCCCCTCGCTGGTGCTCGATTCGGGCGAGGTGCTGAT
>CAZUYG010000539.1:0-3409 GCA_964624265.1 uncultured Candidatus Odyssella sp. | reverse complement strand
GCGAGCGGGCCGACGCCGGCGGGCGTGAGCCGGTCGGCGGCGATGCCGTGCTGGCGCACGAGGTGCTGGACGACGGCGGCGGCGCGTTTCTCCGAAAGGTCCTTGTTGTAGGCGACGGTGCCGACGCCGTCGGTGTGGCCGACGACGTAGAGCTTCAGCGCCGGATTGGCCTTCAACAGCTTCGCGATCTCGCCGAGCGTGCCGGCGGATTCGGGCTTGATCTCGGCCTTGTTGAAATCGAACTGGATGCCGTAGAGCGCGACCTTGCCGTTCTGGTCGAGGCCGCGCTGCATCTCGTCGGCCTTGGGATCGACCATCTTGCGCTCCATGCGCCCGACCTCGACCACGTCCATGAGCACCATGACCTTGTCGTACGTCTCCGGCCACTGGTTGAACTTGTTCTCGGCGATCGTGAGCGCCACGTAGACCGAGCCCTCGGGCCGGTCGAGCCAATAGGCGACGTAGCGCACGTCTTCCGGGAAGTTCAGCGCGAACTCGGTCATCTGCCCCTTGTTCCGGGGCTTCTGCGTGCTCGTCAGCGGATACATCCAGTGCGTGACGAATTGCTGGCCCTGGCTGGGCCCGCACTCGGCGCCGTTGCAGCCGAACAGGCGCTTGAAGCCCTTGGCTTCGAGATCGCCGGTGTAGTTGCGCAGCACTTCGAGCGTGGAGCGCTTCACCGGCACGACGTAGAGCACGCGCGTATAGCGGCCCTCCACCTTCGCGCTGCGCTCGACCGAATAGGGCGCCGCCTGGTTGGAGAAATCGACCTTGAGCGGCCCGGTGGGGATCGTGAACTCGGTGTATTCGCGCTGCTGGTAGCCGAGGATCCACGAACCCTCGTAGCGCTTGATCATCGGATGGTCGCGCGTGCCCGGCGCGTCGGTTGCCTGCGCGAGGGCGCCGGCGGGCATGAGGGCGGCGAGGAGGAACAGCGAATGGAGAACGGCACGCATCGGCGGCATGTCCTTTCTTGTGCTTTGCCGCGGCGACCCCGCGGCTTATTACGGCCCAACCCGGCCCGGCATCACGGCGGCGAATCTCCGCCTTCATGGTAAACGGCCGGTGTAGAACCGGTAAACGAACGATTAAGCGCCGCCTCCGCGCGCCGGGGGCACGAGAGGGAGCCACGATGGACGCTTTGAATCCGGCCGACCAGGCCGAGCTCGACCGCGCGTATAGCGCCCGCGCGCCGATCGGCGACAAGTTCGAGAAGGTGTATCTGCCCGGCTTCACGACGCTCAGCGAGGCCGCCCGCAAGGCGCTGCCGGTGCGCCGCGACGTGGCCTATGGCCCGCACCGCGACGAGGTGTGCGACGTGTTCCCGGCCGCCCGGCCCGGCGCGCCGCTGATGCTCTACCTCCACGGCGGCTACTGGCGGATGCTGACCAAGGACGAGAACAGCTTCGTGGCCACCGCCTTGGCCCCGGCCGGCGCCACGGTGATGGTGAACACCTATTCGCTCTGCCCCGACGTTCACCTCGACATCATCGTGCACCAGTGCCGCGCGTTCATCGCCTGGGCGTGGAAGAACGCCGGCTTCTACAACGCCGATCCGAACCGCATCTACATCAGCGGGCATTCGGCCGGCGGTCACCTCGTCGGCATGATGCTTTCGACCGACTGGGCGCGCGATTACGGCCTGCCCGCCGACGTGATCAAGGGCGCGGTGGCGATCAGCGGCCTGTTCGACCTGAAGCCGCTCGCGCGCGCCTTCACCGGCGAATGGCTGCAGATCGCGCCGAACGCCGTGGCGCGCAATTCGCCCGCCAAGCTCGAGCCGAAATCGAAATGCCCGGTGATCATGGCCGTGGGCGCCGACGAATCGCCGGGCTTCCTCTCGCAGACCGAGATCTACACGAAGCACCTGAAGGCGAACGGCGTGCCGGTGATCGAGGTGCCGCTGCCCGGCCACGATCATTTCTCGGCGTGGAACGAAGTGATGGATGCGGGCCGGCCGCTGACCAAGGCCGTGCTCAAGATGATGGGGCTCTGACGCCATGACCGCGACCGTCGAAACCGCCAAAGGCAAGCTTTCGGGCGCCCTCTCCGGCAATGTCGCCGTGTTCCGCGGCGTGCCCTATGCGGCCGCGCCCATCGGCGCGCTGCGCTGGGCGCCGCCGGCGCCGCATGCCGGTTGGGCCGGGGTGCGCGATGCGACGAAAGACGGCGCCGCGCCGCCGCAGCTCCCCTCGCGCCTCGAACGCGTGATGGGCCGCGCGGATTTCGCGAACGGCCAGGGCGAAGACTGCCTGACGCTCACGATCAGCGCGCCGTGGCCGGCCGCCGGCGGCAAGCGGCCGGTGATGGTGTTCTTCCACGGCGGCGCCTGGATGAGCGGCGCCGGCTCGCTTTCGCTTTATGGCGGCGCGGAGCTCGCGCGCTTCGGCGACGTGGTGGTGGTCAACATCAACTACCGCCTCGGCGCGCTCGGCTATCTGCACGTGCCGGGACTGCCCGGCGCGGGCAGCGGCGCCAATTACGGCCTGCTCGATCACGTCGCCGCGCTGGAATGGGTGCGCGACAGCATCGCGGGCTTCGGCGGCGATCCCGCGAACGTGACGATCTTCGGCCAATCGGCCGGCGGCGGCTCGATCGCGACGCTGATGGAGATGCCGAATGCGGTAAAGCTGTTCCGCCGCGCGATCCTGCAAAGCGCCGCCATCATGCCGCACCAGACGCCGGAAACGGCGCTGCGCGTCACCGACGAGATGCTGAAGGCGCTCGGCCTCGACCGTGCGCGCATTGCGGCCCTGCGCGACGTGCCGGTGGCGAAGCTGCTCGACGCGCAGCGCGCCGCGGTGATGGCGCTGGGCAAGCCGAGCGATCCCACGCCGCTTTACCGCATGGTGCATGACCGCGCGGTGCTCGACACCGATCCGCCGGCCGGCGTGGCCGCGGGGCGCGCCAAGGGCATCGACGTGATGATCGGCACCGTGCGCGACGAGGTGCATGCGTTCTTCATCAACAACGAGGCGGTGGCGAACGTCGATCGCGCCGCCATGGTCGCGGCGCTCCAGGGCTCGGCCCGCGTGGCCGGCATGGGCAATGCCGAGGCCGTCGTCGAGGCCTACGCGAAGCGCCTGCCCAAGGCGACGGCGCCGGCGCTGTTCGCCGCGATTCGCACCGACGGCATGTTCCGCCTGCCCTCGCTGCGCTTCGCCGATGCGCAGGAGAAGCACGGGCGCACCTATGTCTATCGCTTCGACTGGCAGCCCACGGCCGACGCGCCCTATGGCGCCGCGCACTGCATCGAGCTGCCGTTCGTGTTCGGCAATTTCGCCGATTGGGACAGTGCTCCGGTGCCGCCGACGATGCTGGCCGGCGGCGACCGCGCGGCGATGACGCGCCTTGCGCGCCAGATGATGGGTGCCTGGTGCGCCTTCGCCCGCACGGGCGATCCCAACCA
>CAZUYG010000538.1:0-3421 GCA_964624265.1 uncultured Candidatus Odyssella sp. | reverse complement strand
CCGATCGCGTAAACGCGCCCCAAGGCCATGCCGAACAGGAATTGCGGCAGATGCAGGACCGGAAAGAACGACGCGAAGTTGGACCACGTCTCGGGGTCGTCTTCGGCCAGCGGATCCAGCATCCAGAGCCGGAGTGCCGCAACCGTGGCGACGAGGAACAGCGTCCCCGGAAGCAGCAGTGTCGGGGCAAGCCGCCGCACGAGCGGCAGAGTCAGCGGGAAGGTCAGATAGAAGAACCACTCGACCGACATCGACCAGGATGGCGGGTTCCACGCCAGCGCGGCATCGGGCCACCAGGATTGCAGAGCGGTCAGCACCAGCGCGATATGCACGGCAAGCTCGGCCGAGGTGAGATCGCCTTCGCCGAGCGATTCTTCGAGATAGATCGGCAGCGCGATCGCCAGAGCGAGGAAATAAGCCGGCGCGAGACGGCCGAAGCGGGCGTAGAGGAAGCGGCGGAGGCTGCCGCGCTGCGCGAACCCGCTCTCCGCGTAGACGTAGTAGAGAACAAAGCCCGACAGCACGAAAAAGAACGTCACGGCTTCGTAGCCGGTTTCGAGCCAGCTCTGAAAAACGCCCGGCAGCGTCGCGAACTTGTCCGGATTGTAGTGAAACACGACGACGACCATCGCCGCGAAAAAGCGCAACGAGGTGAGCGGCGGGATTGCAGCGACGGGGCGATGATCGGCGGACGCGCTCATGCGCGCACTGGCATCCGCATCCGCGCGGGCCGCTCATCGGCGCCGCCGAACAGGCCGTGCGCCACGAGGCGCGTGAATTCGCCGGCCACGCGGTCGAGGCCGAATTCCGACGCCGGGCGCGACCAGCGGGCGACCGTGTTGCACATGCCGAGGATCGCGAGCATCGTGAGCTGCGGATCGAGGTCCTTGGCGACGGCGCCGTTGCGCTGGCCTTCTTCGATGATCGCGCGCCACAACGCCTCGTAGGCATGCGCCTGGGCGTCGAGCGGGCGGCGCACCGATTTCGGCAGTTCGCGCCGCTGGTAAAGGAAGGCGTGGACGTAGAACCGCTGCTCCAGCAGGGGTTCGAGATGCGCGCGGATCGCGCGGTTCAGCTTTTCTTCGATCGGCAGCGGCGCGGCGTAGATCGCACCGAGCCGTTCGACGAAGGCGGTGATCCCTTCGCGGCAGATCGCTTCGAGGATCGCGGTCTTCGAGGGGAAGTAATAGTAGATCGCGGCCTGCCGCACGCCCAGACGGGCGGCGATGTCGCGCATGCTGGCGCCGTGGAAGCCGCGCTCGGCGAACACGCCGGCGGCGGTCTTGAGCATCTGCTCGCGCCGGCGCGCGTGCCGCGTCGATGGGCGCCCGCGCTTCGGGCGAACGGAGTCGGTCATGCGCGGATAATAGCCGCCGCGCGGCGCGAAGCGAGGGATGGCGCGGGCCTTGTGGTATTTTGAACGATCGTTAAAATAATTCGGGCGCCGTCAAGCCCCGGCGCGGAAGGAACCCGATCATGGCCGCGCCGGCGCCGAACCGCCTGACCGTCGAGAAACAGCCGATCACCGAGGGGCCGTTCCGCCTCAAGGGCGACGTACGGCGGCCGTCGGACGCCGATTGCGGCTTCGAGGTCCTCGACAGCTTCGAGCGCTTCAATCAGTGCAACGACATCTATTCGCGCGCGCAATGGGACGAGCGCGTGCGCACGAAGAAGGCGATCGACTGGTTCAAGGGCATGTTCCTGCCCGGCCTCGGCGTCAAGAAATCCGAGGGCTACGGCGTCAAGGATTTCGCGCTGCGCAATGCCGGCTGGATGGGCACGAACCTCGTCATCCAGCGCAGCCTCGACCAGGACCGCGTCGACGCGTTCGGCGATTTCATCCGGCCCTATTCGGCGCCGAATCCGCAGAAGGTCGAGGTGCCCGACGCGGCGGCGATGAGCGAGGAGATCAAGCGCGTCTCGCGCCTGTTCGGCGCCGACGACGTCGGCGTCACCGCCTTCGATCCGCGCTGGCACTTCACCGACAATTTCTCGATCAAGTCGCTGACGCAGAAGCCGTACAAATTCCCCGACGACCTGCCGAACGTGATCGTCATCGTCACCTCGATGCACTACGAGGCGGTGAAGTGCTATCCCTCCGCCACCGCCGGCATCGCGGTGGGCCACGGCTATTCCAAGGATTGCGAGCTCGTGCAGAGCATCGCGACCTACATCCTCAACCTCGGCTTTCGCGCGGTCGCGTCGGTCAACGATTCGAGCCAGGCGATCCCCTATGCGATCCAGGCCGGCCTCGGCGAATACGGGCGCAACGGCCTGCTGATCACGAAGGATTTCGGCCCGCGCGTGCGGATCGGGCGCATCCACACGGATCTGCCGCTGGTGCACGACAAACCGAAGCGCTTCGGCGTGCGCGAATTCTGCGAGACGACGTGCCGCCGCTGCGCCGAATCCTGTCCGCCCAAGGCGATCTCGCACGGCGCGCCCACCGAAGAAGTGCCGACGCAGTCGCAGATGAGGGGGGTCCGCAAATGGCAGGTGGATCCCGAACGCTGCTTCAAGTTCTGGGCCAATCAGGGCACCGAGTGCGGCATCTGCATGCGCGTCTGCCCCTACAACAAGGACGTTTCGCGCTGGTGGAGCCGGCTCTACTATCGCGTCTGGCAGCGGCTCGCGGCGTCGCCGCTCAGGCGGTTGGCGCTCAAGCTCGACGTGGCGCTCGGCTTCGGCAAGCGCATGAAGCCCAGCGAATTCTGGCGCCGGTTCCGCACGCGCTGACCCGCCGGCGAAGGGGGCGGGCGTGCATGTGAATCTCGTTCGCGCGCTGCGCGCGATTATCCGCCATCACGGGCCGCGCCCGGCGATGCTCGACGTCGCGCGAAGCTACACCTGGGCCGAATTCGGCGAACGCGTCGCACGCGCGGCCGGCGCGTTGCAGGCGCTCGGCGTCGAAACCGGCGCGCGCTTCGCCGTTCTGGCGCGCAATGGCTTCCGCTTCGAGGAGCTGAAATGGGCCGGTTTCTGGCTCGGCGCCGTGCCGGTGCCGATCAACTGGCGCCTCGCCCCGCCCGAGATCGCGATGATGCTCGACGACGCCGGCGCCACCGCGCTGCTCGTCGAGAATCATTTCCAGTCCGTCCTCGACCACGAGGCGATGCGGGCGTGGAAGGGCAAGGCCACGGTCATCGGCGACATCGCGGGCCCGAGCCTCGGCGCTTACGAAGACATGGTCGCGCGCGCCCTGCCGCCGGCCCCCGCCGATCCCGCGCCCGGCGACGACGCGATGCTGATCTACACCGGCGGCACCACCGGGCGCAGCAAGGGCGTCCGCCTCACGCACGAAAACATCGTCTCGAACGGCGTGGCGTTCGGCCTCGCGATCGGCGCGCGGCGCGAGCAGACCTATCTGCACGCCGCGCCGATGTTCCATTCGGCCGAGCTGCTCTCGATGGGCTGGCTGTTG
>CAZUYG010000537.1:0-3425 GCA_964624265.1 uncultured Candidatus Odyssella sp. | reverse complement strand
CGTTCGGTCTCGGACTGCGGCCCGCGCGCGGCGCGTTCGGCCGGGTTCGCGACCGCGCGCTGCTCGCGGTGATGCGGCACCTGTTCCGGTTTGGCCTCGCACCCGTGAACGCGGCGCGGCGAGAGCTCGGGCTCGCGCCGCTGCGCGGCGTCTTCGATCAATTCCACGCGCTGCGGCGGTCTCTCGTTCTCACATCGCGCGAATACGACTTCGTTCCGCGCGAATTGCCCGAAAACGTGCGGTATGTCGGGCCGCAATTGGACGATCCCGTGTGGCCGGAACCGTGGTCGCCACCCTGGGCGGAGAACGCGCGGGCTCCGCTGGTCGTGGCTTCGCTCGGCTCGACCTACCAGCGCCAGGAAAAGACGTTCGGCGCGATCGTCGAGGCACTCGGCACGCTGCCGGTCCGCGGCTTCGCGACGCTCGGCGCGATCGACCCGCCGGCATCGCCGGCGCCACGCAACGTCACCATTGGTCCTTCCGCGCCGCACGGGTCGGTCCTGCCGCTCGCGGCAGCGGTCGTGTGCCACGGCGGCCATGGGACGGTGATGAAAGCGCTGGCGCACGGCTTGCCGGTCGTCGTGATGCCGTTCGGACGCGATCAGAAGGACAATGGCGCCCGGGTCGCGGAGGCCGGTGCCGGCCTATCGCTGTCGCCGACGGCGAGTCCGGCGCGCATTGCCAAGGCGATCCGCCGCGTGCTCGAGGAGCCTCGCTTCCGCGAAGGCGCGCAGCGGATGGCCGCCATCATCCGGCGCGACATCACGGAAGACCGCGCCGTCGCCGAAATGGAAGCGCTGGCGGTTCCACAGCCGGCCCCGCGGTTGGCCAACGTAGTTCCGGCTCAGAACAGCAACCTGCCGGCGCAGGCGAGCGGTTCATTGGCGAGGGCCAGCGGGTTCGCCGCCGCAGAATGAGAGCCTGGCCGACGCAGGCCTTCGCGATGGCGCGCGGCCCCCGCTCCTTCCGCTAGCGCTTCTTCAGCGCGCGCGTGTCGAACGTGGTTTCGCGCGCGAGCAGCGGCTCCGCCATTTTCTTCAAATCGGCGCGCTGGATCTTGAGCGTCGGCGTGAGCGGCAGCGGCGCGTCGAAGGCGACATAGCCCGGTGCCTTGTAGTAGGCGAGGCGCTCGAGGCACCACGCGACGATGCCTTCCGCCGTGGCGCGGTCCGCCGCGTGGCCCGGCTTCAAGGTGATGCACGCGATCACCTCCTCGCCGCGCACCTTGTCGGCCACCGAGGTGACGCCGATCTGCGCGATCGCGGGATGGCGCTGCAGCACGCCTTCGACCTCGAGCGCCGCGATGTTCTCGCCCGAGCGGCGGATCACGTTCTTCTTGCGGTCGACGAAATGCATGCTGCCGTCGGGGCCGCGGCGCACGACGTCGCCGGTGTGCCACCAACCGCCGCGCCAACCCTCGGCGGTCGCCGCCTCGTCCTTGAGATAGCCCGAGAAGAATCCGCGGCGCGGATCGGGCCCGGCCGCCTGCAGGATCATCTCGCCGGGCTCGCCCTCCGCCACATCGTTGTCGGCGTCGTCGACGATGCGGAGCTTCACCCGATCGGGCACCCGGCCGAAGCAGCGCGTGCCGATATGGCGCGGCTCGGTGCTGCACATGATCACGCTGCCGGCGCCGCCCTCGGTCATCGCCCAACCTTCGACGAGCGGAAAGCCGAAGCGCTTCTCGAAGGCGAGATGGTGCTCGGGCTCGACGTTGGAGCCGAAGCCGCAGACGACGGCGTGCCTGCGATCCCATTCGCTCTCGGGAAGCTGGAGCAGGATCGCGGGCATCACGCCGAGATAGTGGACGATCGTGGCGCCGCTTTCGGCCACGTCGCGCCACCAGCTCTTCGGATGGAAGCGATCGAGCTGGATGATGCAGCCGGCCGAGGCGATCATCGCCATCGACGAGCAGCACAGCGCGTTCATGTGGAACATCGGCAGCGGCGTCAGGATGCGCGTGCGCCCCGGCTCGAAGCGGATGTAGCCGCCCTCGTTCATGTACCAGTCGGCGAGCAGCAGGAAATAATCGTTCGAGAGGATGCAGCCCTTGGGCCGGCCGGTCGTGCCCGATGTGTAGAGCAGGCCCGCCTCGCGCTGGCGCGGCGGCAGCGACGCCGCCGGCGCCGGCGGAACTTTCGGCACGCCCGTCGCGACGGCGGCGGCCTCGAGGACCGGCACCGGGCGCCCGGTCGCGGCGGCGGCGCGCTCGAGATCGGCCTTGCGGTGCGGCAGCGTCACCGCCAGCACGGCCTCGGAGTGCGACAGGAGATAGGTGAGCTCCTCGTGCCGGTAGTCGGGATTGATCGGCACGATGCTGGCGCCGGCGGCGTTCAGCGCAAGCCAATGGAAAAAGAAGCTGTCGCGATTCTCGAGCAGGATCGCGACGCGATGCCCCGGCCCGATCCCCGCCGCGGCGTAGCGCGCGCGCAGCGCTTCGATTTCCGCGGCGGCCTGGGCGTAGGTGTAAACGAGGCGCTTGTCCGCCCAGCCGGCGGTCGCGGATTCGGGAATGAACAGGAAATCGTTGCCGGGATGCCGCTTCGCGCTCTCCGCGAAGGCTTCGTAGACGGTGTCGGACATGCGTGCGCTGCGCTTGGATGGATGCCGGTTCGGATTTCGAGTGCCCTAATTTCGCTTCGGCGGCAAGCCGCGGAATCGCACGGGCGCCTTCACCGCATCGCCAGATCGCGCCGCAGCCGCTCGACGGCGAAATCGACGAAGGCGCGCAGGCGCGCGCTGGCGCGGCGGCCGGCGATGTGAACGACGTGGACCGGCAGCGGCGTCTCCTCGTAGTCGGGCAGCACGATCTCCAGCGTGCCGGCGCGGAGCTGCGGCGCGATCTGATAGGAGAGCGCGCGGACGAAGCCGGCGCCCGCCTCGGCCGCCGCGATCGTCACGTCGTTGCTGTTGGCGCTGAACCGCGCCGCCGGAGCGAAGCGCTCCACCACGCCGTCTTTCGCGAATACCCAGGGATCGGGCACCGGCCCCGTCGCGAAGGTGACGAGGCTCGCCCGCGCCACGTCGGACGGCGTGCGCGGACGGCCATGCTGCGCGAGGAACGCTGGCGCGGCGCAGACGACGCGCCGCACTTCGCCGACGCGCACCGCGGTCAGCGCCGAATCCTCGAGATGCGCGATGCGGACCGCGACTTCGAGCCCCTCTTCCATCATGTCGACGAGCCGGTCGGCGAGCATCATGCGCGCCGTCACCGCCGGATGGCGGGCGAGGAAATCGAGCACGATCGGCGCCACATACATGCGCCCGAACATCACCGGCGCGGTGAGGCCGAGCTGCCCGCGCGGCGCCGCGTGCGCGCCGGCCGCGGAAGCCTCCGCTTCGTCGAGTTCGGCGAGGATGCGCTTCGCGTCGGCGAGATAGCGCGCACCGGCGTCGGTGACGCGCACGCGCCGCGTCGTGCGATG
>CAZUYG010000536.1:0-3434 GCA_964624265.1 uncultured Candidatus Odyssella sp. | reverse complement strand
CGCCGTGGCAGGAGATCTTCCGCGCGATGACCGATCAGCTCTCCGAAGGCATGGTGCTGAAAGGCGCGGTCAAATTCCAGGACGTCGCGCACAAGTTCATCCCGCGCGACAGCCATTGAGGCAGTGAACGCATTGTAGGGGCGGGCATGAAACCCGCCCCTACAAATGTGCCGCCTACAATTTCTCCGCCCAGCGCTTCACCAGCGCGCGCTGGAATTCGCGGGAGCGGGAGAGCCACCAGCGCACCGGCGGCTCCTTCCAGGTCTGGCCCTGCTTCTGCATGGCCTCGCGCTGCTTGTAGTCGGAGATGAACACGGCAAAGATCACGTCGCGGCCCTTGCCGGTGTGGAGATAGCCGACGACGCCGCGCGAATAGTTCACCGTCCCGGTCTTGGCCTTGATGTCGACGCCGCGCTTGGCGCCGCGCTCGCGGTTGTGCTGCGGCGCGCCTTCCTCGTGGCCGTATTCCTCTTCGCTCTCGACCTTGCCGACGTTGTAGCGGCGCAGCAGGTCGGCGTAGATCTGGTTGCCGATCGAAAGCTTTTGCGCGTAGCGCAGGACCGCGACCATCTGCTCGGGCGAGATGCGGCTGTCCTTGGTGAGGCCGGAGCCGTTGCGGAGCGTGAGCCCGGCCCAATCGACGCCCGGAATCTTTTCGCGGAGCCAGCCCGACACGGTCTGCGCCGACCCGGCGAGGTCGAGCGTCTTGCCGGATAGCTTGCGTGCGGCCGCCAGCGCGAGCATTTCGGCCGCCATGTTGTTGCTGAAGCGCTGCGTGCGATAGACGATGTCGGGCAGCGGCTTCGAGATTTGGCGCACGAGGAGATTGGCGGCCTCGGGCGCCGCGCCGGCGACCGGCTCGGGCAGCGCGATGCCGTGCTTCTCCGCGGCCTTGCGGAACACGTAGGCGGCGTTGAAGTCCGGCCGCTTCACCGGCACGCGGATTTCGCCTTTCGGGCGCTTGCCGGGAATCACCATCCAGGTGGGTGCCTTGGCGTCGTCGCGATAGGCGAGGCCATACGGCCCGGTCGTGCCCGGCTGCGCCGGCTCGGCCTTGATGTAATCGATGTCGAGCTCGTGATTGTCGGTCTGCGCCGCGAAGCGGAATTTCGTTCCGCCCTTCTTCTCGCGCTCCCATTTGAGCTGCAGCACGTTGAAGTTGACGGAGAGCGCGGCGATGCCGGGATTGTACGAGGCGCTTTCCTCATACTCCGCGTCGATTGCCTTGGCGGTCGTATAGGCGGACGAATCGTAGACGAACCGCCCGTTCACCTTCGTGATGCCCTTGGCCTTGAGCTGCTGCGCCATATGCTCGAAATCGTCGCTGGTCAGCATCGGATCGCCGCCGCCCTTGAGGAACAGGTCGCCGGCGAGCGTTCCGTTCGAAACCGCTCCGGTGATCAGCAATTCGGTGTGGAAGCGGTGCTCATGGCCGAGCACGACGAGCGCCGCCACGGTCGAGACGACCTTGATCGTCGAGGCCGGCACGAAGCCGTCCTTGGCCTGGCGCTGCTCGAGCACTTGTCCGGTCTTGGCGTCGACGACGAGATAGCCGACTTCGCTCAGCGGAAGCTGGAAGCGCTTCGCGAGTGCGTCGTCGCTGTAATCCGAAATTTCCGGCTCTTCGGGTGCCTTCTTGGGCTTCTTGGCGTCTGCCGGACAGGCGGCGAAGGCGAGGCTCAGCGCGGCAACGAGCGAGACGGCGCGCGCGGCGAAGGCGTGCCGCGGCCGGCGCGTGAAATCGAAGCAGGGCATGCGTGGTTTTCTCTTTAACCGCGTGGACGGGCCGGATAATAGGCGGTGGCGGTCCCGGCGCCAATCGACACTACACTGCGACGCTGAAGAGATCGTTGGCGGGGCGTGCCGCCGCGGCCGGATAGGTTGAGTACGGTGGAGGTGGCGATGGCCGGCAGTTCCCTCGTCGAGAAGGCGAAGCGCCTGCTCGAGCTTCATGTGCCCGGCCGCCCGCTGGTGCTGCCGAACGCCTGGGATGCGGGTAGCGCCAAGATCATCGCCGCCGAAGGATTTCCGGCGATTGCGACCACGAGCGCCGGCATCGCCTTCGCCTACGGGCTGCCGGACGGCGAGGCGATCTCGCGCGCCGACATGCTCCACGCGACACGGCGCATCGCGGCCGCCGTGTCGGTGCCGGTGACGGCCGACGTCGAGGCCGGCTACGGGCCCGAACCGCAGAACGTCGCCTACACCGTCATGGAGCTGCTCGGTGCCGGCGTCGTGGGCGCCAATTTCGAGGACAGTGCCGACGCCCACGAGGGCGGCAAGCTGTTCGACCTCGAACTCGCGACGGCGCGCATTGCCGCCGGGCGCAAGGCCGCGGAGGCGGCCGGCGTGCCGTTCGTCATCAACGGCCGCACCGACGCGCTGGTGCGGATCAAGGAACCGGAGGCGGCCTTTGCCGAGGCGGTGACCCGGCTCAACGCCTATCGCAAGGCGGGCGCCGATTGCCTGTTCGCGCCGTTCACGGCCGATCCCGGCGTCATCGGCCGTCTCGTCGAAGCGGTGGAAGGGCCGCTCAACATCATCCTGCAACCCACGATCACGGTGCCCGAAATGGCCAGGCTCGGGGTCGCGCGGATCAGCCTCGGCGGCCACGTCGCGCGCGCGGCGCTCGCCGTCGCGCGCCGCGCGGCGCGCGAGCTGAAAGAGCACGGCACCGCGCAGTTCGCGAAAGAGGGGCTGGATTACCGCGAATTGCAGAAACTCATGGCCTCGCGGCCCTAACGCAGACCGTATCGGGGAAACAATGGTGGATTCGCTCGGCTTCCGCATGAAATTCGGCGTCGTGGCGCCGTCGACCAACACGTCGGTGCAGCCGGAACTCGATTCGATGCGCCCCCATGGCGTGACGAATCACTACGGGCGCATCTTCATTCCCGACGACCCGATCGGCAGCGACGACGATTTCAATGCGCTGATGGAGAACATCCGGCGCGAGCTGATGTCGGCCATCGACCGCGTGATGACCTGCCGGCCGCAGCACATGATCATGGGCATGTCCTCGGAAACGTTCTGGGGCGGGCTCGAGGCCTCGAAGGAGCTGAAGCACCGCGTCGAGGAGCGCGCCGGCGTGAAGGTTTCGATGGGCTCCGACGCGTCGCAGATGGCGCTGCGCCGCTATGGCGACATCAAGCGCATCGGCGTCGTGACGCCCTACATGCCGGTCGGCGACGAGCAGGTGCGCCGCTTTTTCTCCGAATGCGGCTTCGAGGTCGTTCATCTCGCCGGCCTCAAGTGCAAGAGCCCGAGCCTGATCGCGCACGTCTCGGAGAAGGACCTGCGCGACGCGCTGTTGCGCGTGAACGACAATTCGGTCGAGGCCATCATCCAGGTCGGCACCAATCTCGCCATGGCGCGGCTTGCCGGCGTCGCCGAATTCTGGCTCGACAAGCCCGTCATCGCGATCAACACGGCCA
>CAZUYG010000535.1:0-3440 GCA_964624265.1 uncultured Candidatus Odyssella sp. | reverse complement strand
CGCGCGATCGCCGCGCGCTGCGCCATGCCGCCCGAAAGCTCGCGCGGCAGGGCTTTCGCGAAATGCGCCAGGCCGACGCGTTCGAGCGTTTCGGCGGCGCGCGCCTTGCGCTCGGCGGCCGGCAGCTGGCGCAGACCGAACGAAACATTCGCCTCCACGGTGAGCCACGGCATCAGGCGGGGCTCCTGGAACACGACGCCGATCTCGTCGCGTGGGCCCGCGAGCGGCGCACCGCCGAACGCGGCGGCGCCCGCGCTCGGCCGCTCCAGGCCGGCAAGAAGCCGCAATAGCGTGCTCTTGCCGCAGCCCGAAGCGCCGACGATGCCGACGATCTCGCCCTCGCCGATGCCGAGCGAGATGTCGTCGAGCGCGAGGTAGCCGTTCGGAAAGCGCTTGGCGGCGCGATCGAGCGTCAACATGGCCATCTCCGTCACGAAACGTTTTGCTTGAAGCCGTCCTGCCAGCGCAGGGCGCGCACCGCCGCGCGCGCGAGCAGCAGATCGGTGGCTTTGCCGAGGATCGCGAACAGGATGATGCTGGCGATGATGATCGCCGGCTTGCCGGTCTGCTGGCCGTCGACGAGCAGGTAGCCGAGCCCCTGCGACGCACCCATCAGCTCGGCGGCGACGACGAACATCCAGCCAAGCGCCAGGCCCGAGCGCAGCCCGATCAGGTAGGTCGGCAGCACGGCCGGGAGCAGCACGCGCCGAACGAGCGCCGCGGTCGAGTAGCGATAGACTCGCGCGACCTCGACGAGCTTGCGGTCCACGCCGGGGATTCCCGCCGCCAGCGCGAGATACACGGGAAAGAAGACGCCGACCGCGATCAGGATGACCTTCGAGGTTTCGAAAATCCCGAACCACAGGATGAACAGCGGCACCCACGCGAGCGAAGGCACGCTTTTCAAGCCCTGGATCGAGGGATCGAGCAGGCGCCGCGCCAGCGGAACCGCGCCGCACAGCGCGCCGAGCAGCGTGGCGGCGGCGACCCCGAGCCCGAAGCCGGCGGCCACGCGCAACGTCGTTGCGACCAGGTGATCGCCCAACTCGCCGCTGCGCGCGAGATCGGCGAGCGTGGCGACAATCACCGACGGCGCCGGCAGCAGGTTCGACGGCAACCAGGCGCGCGCCGAGGCGAACTCCCAGGCGGCGACGAGGATCAGCGGAAGCAGCAGGCCGAGCGGCGCCGGTATGCGCGGCAATGCGCGCGGTGCCGCGCGCGGCGTGCCGGCGCCGGGCAGGCGGAGGATCGAGGAGGCGGAGGGCATGGTCGCGTTCCTGTCGAGTGTCGAGCGGCGGAAAGGCCCCCATCCCGGCCATTTCCTGCTGCGCGGAGGTAAGGAGAGGCAAAGTCTTCCCCGGCACCTGCGGGGAAAGGCTGGATGGGGGCGGCTCCGCAGTAATGGCGTTGGCGGCTAGCGCAACGACGCCTGATCGCGCTTCAGCGCTTCGCGCGCGTAAGCGGGGTTGATCAGCGCGGCGGTGACTGCCTTCACGTCCACCTTCGCTTCGATCACGCCGGACTGCTGGAGCGCGATG
Organism: uncultured Candidatus Odyssella sp.; assembly: GCA_964624265.1. Classification (GTDB taxonomy): domain Bacteria; phylum Pseudomonadota; class Alphaproteobacteria; order Bin65; family Bin65; genus SBBV01. The sequence goes on along the minus strand of CAZUYG010000535.1, from coordinate 1,902 downwards.
CCGGCGGCGAGAATCGAAGCGTGCGGCTTCTCGCCGGGAAGCGGATCGCTCAAATCCGTGCGCTCGAGCTGCTTCGCCGCGACGTTGGCCTTGAGGCGCGCGGCCTTGGCGAGAATGTCGCGCAGCTCAGCGGGATTCGCGAGCGCCCATTTCCGCCCGCGCTCGTATTGACGCAGCACGCGGATCACGATCTCCGGGTGCTCCTTGGCGAAAGCCTCGCGCACGTTGAGCACGCCGTAGGTATTGGCGTCGGCATTTCGGAAGAACAGCACCGAACCCTTCTCGAGCTCGGTTTCGGCCATCATCGGGTCGAGGCCGGCCCAGGCGTCCACGTCGCCGCGCTCGAGGGCCGTGCGTCCGTCGGCGTGCTGCACCAGCACCGGCCGGATGTCCTTCTCGCCGAGGCCGGCGCCGGCCAGCGCGCGCAGCAGGAAGATGTAGGGATCGGTGCCGCGCGTGACCGCCACGCGCTTGCCCTTGAGGTCGGCCACGCTCTTGATGCCGCTGCCGGGCCGCGTCACCAGCGCGGTCCATTCGGGCTTCGAATAGACGTAGATCGCCTGGATCGAATTGCCGTTGATCTTGCCGAGCAGCGCCGCCGCGCCGGCCGTGGAGCCAAATTCGACCGCGCCGGCATTGAGGAATTCGAGCGCCTTGTTGGAGCCGTGGCTCTGCACCCAGCGCACGGCGATGCCGTCTTTCTCGAATTCCTTCTCGATCCAGCCCTTCTCCTTCAGCACGAGGCTGACCGGGTTGTAGTAGGCCCAATCGAGCGTGAGCCGCCGGGGCGGCTCGGCCGAGAGGGGGGAGGCGAGCGCGAGGCTGGCAAGCCCCGCGAAAACGATGGTCCGACGTGTCTGCATGAGTCCGCTCCTTCCGTTGCGCCGGGACGCGCAAGCGCGCTCCGGCCGGTTCCTGTCCGAGCGGGAGGATCGGGTGCGCGCGCCTTTGGAAAGGAGCGGCGGACACAAAAATCCCGCCGCAGCTTTGGGTCGCTGGGCGGGTTTCGCCGCAACGCTTTAGCTGCATTTGTAACGCGCCCGCAAGCTGTCGCTCAAATCGGCGCGATGGGGGGAAAGCTAGGACGCACCCCGGCTGCCGTCAATCGAGAGAAATTGAGCGCGAACCGCAGAAAAGCTGTGGGGGGTTCGGACGCAATCAAGGCTTTGTTAACCCAAACGGCCTTAGCCTGCCGCAAAAGGGCAAGATGCCGCCGGACTGCGCTCAGTCGGGCGAGCAAAGGGCACGATGACCGGAAGTGAAACGCCTATTGCCGGCGAGGCCGGCCGCGCGAAGAGCGCAGCCGTGCGCCTGTGGGCGTGGCTGTTTCCCGCACCCGCCGGCATCGGCGCCGCGATGCTCGGCCATCAGCGGCACGCGCTGCGCCGGCAGGTGCCCGTACTCGTGGCCGTGACTTTCGCGATCTCCACGCTCACCGGCGTCATCTTCTATGCGCACGTATCGCCGGCGCTGAACGTCTGCTGGGTCGCGGCGGTGTGGCTGATGGGCGCGCTGAGCCTGCTGCGCTGGCGGCAGTCGCGCCGCTTTGTCCAGCAGCGGCCCGCGACGACGCGCTTCATCCGCCGCTCGATCCTGGCCAACGCGGTTCCCGGAGTCGTGTGGGGCGCCGCGGCGCTGATCTTTTTCGTGCCCGACCGCATCGAGCTCCAGGTTTTCCTCATTTGCATGCTTGCCGGAATGTCGGCTGGCATCGTGGCGGCCGCGCCGAGCATGCCGGCCGCAGCGCTGGCCTACGTTCTGCCGGCCATGGCGCCGATGATCGTGATGCTGCTCGCTTCGGGAACGCAGACCGGTGCGGTCATGGGCCTCATGGCCTCGATCTATGTCGGCGCCCTCGTGTTCATGTTGCGCAACGGCTATCGCTCGTTCTGCGACGGCGTT
>CAZUYG010000534.1:0-3444 GCA_964624265.1 uncultured Candidatus Odyssella sp. | reverse complement strand
CTCGGCGTCGTCGAGCTGCCGGGCGAGATCGTGAGCTCGATCTTCGGCCGGCCGAGCCAGGCGCAGCGCGGCGCCGGCTGCGGCGGCGAGCCCGCCGCCGCCCCAGCGAACCGCGGCGCGCAGCGCGAATCGCCGGGCATCATCGACCGCGGCGGCGACGTGCTGAAGAAGCTCAATCCGTTCCGGTAGAGGACGCTCGTCCCCATGGCGTCATCCCGACCGAGAGCGGGGCGCTTCGGTTTGCCGCCTTTCCGGGCCCGCGGCGCCCGCCTACATCTTCGCGCATGAAGAAATTCTACAAGACCGTCACGGTCGAGGCGCGCGACGGCGGCCATGCGGTGCTGCTCGACGGCAAGCCGATCCGGACCCCGGCCGGCAAGCCGCTGGTGGCGCCGACGGCGGCGCTGGCCGAAGGCATCGCGGCCGAATGGCGCGGGCAGGGCGAGCGCCTGAACCCCACGACGATGCCGCTCACGCAATTGCTCAACACCGCGCTCGACCGCATGGGCGACGGCCGTGTGCGCGACGAGGCGGTGGCCGAGATCTGCGGCTATGCGGAAACCGACCTCGTCTGTTTCCGCGCGCCGCACCCGCCGGCGCTCGCCGAGCGTCAGCGCGCTGCATGGCAGCCGCTGCTCGATTGGCTGGCCGAGCGGCATGGCGCCGCGCTCGCCGTCTCCGAGACCCTTGCGGCGCCGCGGCACGCGCCGGCCAGCCTCGCGCGCATTGCCGAGGCCGTCGGCGCGTTCGACGCGCTGCGCCTCGCGGCGCTGCATCATGCGACCGGCGCGCTCGGCTCGGCCGTGATCGCCCTGGCGCTGGCCGACGGGCGCCTCGATGCCGCCGCGGCGTTCGAGGCCGCGCATGTCGACGAACGGCATCAGATGGACGAGTGGGGCGAGGACGCGGAGGCGAAAGAACGGCTCGAGCGCATCCGCGCCGACGTGGCGGTGACGGCGGAATTCCTGCGTCTCGCCGCCGCCTGATCGGCTTTGGAGCCGGGCTTCGCGGCGTTCAGCCGGCGCGGCCGACTCGCGCGATCAGCGCCTCGGCCGCGGCCGGATTGCGCTGCTTGGCGCCGGAAATGAAATAGACGAAGGCGTCGCCGCGCTGCGCCCAGGCGCGCGCCCGTTCGGTCCAGCCCTCGAGCTGTGCTTGCGTGTAGCCCGTCTTGGGCGTCGCGGCCGTGCGCATGAGGCGGGCATAGGTGAAATCCGCCGTCGGCGCCTCGATCTTCGGAAACTCCGCGTGATCGGCATGGACGATGGCGGCGCCGTAGCGGCGGGCGAGATCGTGGAAACGCTCGGTCGCGAAGCTCGGATGGCGCACTTCGAGCGCGTGGCGCAGCGGCACACCGCGCACCTCGCGCGGCAGCAGCTTCAGGAACGCCTCGAAATCGCCGGGGTCGAACGTCTTGGTCTCCATGAACTGCCAGTTGATCGGCCCGAGACGGCTGCCGAGCAGATGCAGGCCTTGGTTGACGAATTTTTCGACCGCCGGGCCGGCGCTCGCCAGCAGCTTGCGGTTGGTGCAGAAACGCGAGGCCTTGACCGAGAAGACGAAGCCATCGGGCGTCTCGTCGCGCCACTTCGTCCAGCTGGCCGGCTTGAACGTGGAATAGTAGGTGCCGTTGATCTCGATCGAGGTAAGCCGGCGGCTGGCGAATTCCAGCTCGCGCTTCTGCGGCAGGCCCTTCGGGTAGAACGCGCCGCGCCAGGGCGCGTAGGTCCAGCCGCCGATTCCGATCAAGACCCTGCCTGACATTACCGCGCCTTCGCCGCCGCCGGGGACAGGAGCCCATGGCGAAGGCCGCGCCCGCTGTCAAGCGAAAGGCGCGGCTACGCGTAACGGTCGTGGTGGCGCAGCCAGGCCATCGGATAGGGCTGGCCGCCCTCGTCGCGGCCCTTCGGCGCGAGATCGAGGATGTGGTAGGCGCCGTTGAGCATGTCGAGCCCGCGCCCGTAACACGAGTAAGTGTGAAAGACCGCGCCGCCGCCGTCCCTGGCGAACAGGCTCATGCCGGGCGCCTCGTCGGCCGGGAATTTCTGCCGCGTGTAGTTGTAGTCGACCTCGCCCCGGCTCTCCTCCGGCGTGAACGAAACGCCGAAATCGCGGTTGAAGTCGCTGCCGAACGACGACACCCAGCGGAAGCTCCAGCCCATGCGCCGCTTGAACGCCTCGATCTTCGCCAGCGGCGCGCGCGACACGGCGACGAGCGCGAGATCGCGATGCGCGAGGTGGACGTCGATGCCGTTGAAATTGTCGGCCCAGAACGAGCAGCTCTTGCAGCCCTCGTTCCAGTCCGGCCCGAGCATGAAATGATAGACGGCGAGCTGGCTCTTGCCGCCGAACAAGTCGGCGAGCGAGACGCCTCCGTCCGGTCCTTCGAAGGCGTAATCCTTGTCGATGCGGACCCAGGGCAGGGCGCGCCGTTCGGCGCTGAGCGCGTCGCGCTCGCGCGTGAAGGCCTTTTCGCGCTGGAGCAGGCGCTTGCGTGCGGCGAGCCATTCGCCGCGCGAGACGATGGGGTGCTCGGCCATGGGGGCCTCCTCGTTTTGTATTTAACAATTGTGTTAAATATAGATCGCGGCCCGGCGTGTCAATTGCCGGACGGCCCGCGGTTCAGCCGACGCTCACGTCCTGCCAGAAGCCGACGCGGTCGGCGGTCGGCTTCATGGCCCCCTGCGGGGCCTCGTAGATCCACGCCGCGCGCGCGTGGCGTTTGCCGTCCACGACCACGTCGTAGAACTGCACCGCGTGCGGGCATTTCAGGTCTTCGGCCGTGCGCGGGGTCTTCTCGAGCCATTCGCGCCGCGCGGCCGAAAGCGGGAAGTAGAAATAGCCGCCGCGCTCGACGATGTCGGCGCTCTCGGCGATGGTTTTCCCGTCGACGGTGGCTTTCATGGGGGCACCTTTTCCTGCTCGCGACGCATGACGATTGGGCCGGCCGGGGCCGGTGTTGGAAGGAAGTAGTTGCGGCAATTCTCGCCGGATTCAACCCCGCAGCGAACCGGGCCGCTTCACGTTTCCGTTCTGTTCGACAACGAGGCCGCCGCGCCGCTCCGCCGCTGGCCTTGCCCGCGCTGCTTTGCTAAGCCCGGCGTAACGACGGTTACGACAACGGGGCACCTCCATGCAGCATATCCTGGCCGAGCTCGAGGAGAAGCGGGCGGCGGCGCGGCTCGGCGGCGGCAAGAAGCGCATCGACGCGCAGCACGCCAAGGGCAAGCTCACCGCGCGCGAGCGGCTCGAGATCCTGCTCGATCCCGGCTCGTTCGAGGAATACGACATGTTCGTCGAGCACCGTTGCCTCGATTTCGGCATGGAGAAGCAGAAGGTGCCGGGCGACGGCGTCGTCTCCGGCTGGGGCACGATCAACGGCCGCCTCGTCTTCGTGTTCAGCCAGGATTTCACGGTGTTCGGCGGCGCGCTCTCGGAGGCGCA
>CAZUYG010000533.1:0-3456 GCA_964624265.1 uncultured Candidatus Odyssella sp. | reverse complement strand
AGCTCTTCCGGCAGCATCGGCACGACGCGGTCGGGGAAATAGACCGAGTTGCCGCGCTCGCGCGCCGCGCGGTCGAGCGCGCTGTCCGGCCGCACATAGTGCGCGACGTCGGCGATCGCGACCGTCAGGCGCCAGCCGCCCCTGTTGTTCGGATCGTCGTCGGGTGCCGCGAACACCGCATCGTCGAAATCGCGCGCATCGGCGCCGTCGATGGTCACGAGCGGCAGGCCGCGCAGGTCCGCGCGATCCCCGAGTTGCACCGGCTTCGCGCGCCCGGCTTCGGCGCGCGCCTCGGCCGGGAACTCCACCGGGATGCCGTGCTGGTGGACGACGATGAGGCTGGCCGCGCGCGGGCCGTAGGCCGGGCCGAGCCGTTCGACGATGCGCGCGCGCGGCGGGCCGAACGGGCGCTCGCGCACCAGCTCGGCGCGCACCAGCTCGCCGTGCTCGGCGCCGCCGCGGTCCGCGGCCGGGACGACGGGATGGTCGCGCATCCGCCGGTCGGCGGGGCGGATCGTGCCGCCGCCGCGATGCTCGCCCTCGAACACGCCGACGACGAACTCCGCCGTCCGCTCGAGCGGGCGGAGGACCAGCGCGCGCGCCTCGCCGCCCTCGCGCAGCGACAGCCGCGCCAGCACGCGATCGCCGCGCGACGGCGCGTGGCGCCCGGCGACGACAAGCAGCTCGAGGCCATCGTCGGCCGCGCCGCGTTCCGCGATCTTGCCGAACACGTCGCCGTCGGCGCCGATGCGCGTGATTTCGATCACGGCCACTTCGGGCAGTCGCCGCCGCGCGCGATAGATCTGCCCGCGGATGCGCTCGATCGCGCCTTCGCCGGCGAGCTGATTCAACACGTCCTGGACGCGGCGGCGGTCGGCGCTACGGAAGCCGAACGCGCGCTGCACGTCGCGCAGCGTCACCTCGTTTTTGCGCTCGCGGATGAAGGCGAGGAGGGCGTCCCGATCCGGAAGCGCGGCGCGATCGGAACGTTCGTCCGGCGCGCCCGCCGCCGCGTCGCGGTCGCGCGCGGGGCGCCGCTTCGCCATCTCAGCCCTTGGCCCGTTTCTTCGCGGGTGCGGCGTCCGCCGGCTTGGCCGGTGCCTTCGCCGCGCGCGGCGCGGGCTTCGCGTCGCCCTTCGCCTTGGATTTCGGCGCGGTCAGGAACTTGGCCTTCGCTTCGGCCATGCCCTCGTCTTCGCCGCCGGCCTTGGCTTTCGCGCCGGGCTTGGCCGCCTTCTTCGCCGTGGGCGGCTTCGTGCCGGCCTTCTCGATGCGCGCGTCGATCAGCGAGATCGCCTGATCGAGCGTCACGGTTTCCGGCGTCGTGCCCTGCGGCAGGTTCGCGTAGGTCTTGCCGAGGCGGACATAGGGACCGTAGCGGCCGACGGCGGCGGTGATCTTGTCGCCGAAGGTCGGGTGGTCGCCGATTTCGCGCTCGGGCGGGCGGCTGGCGCCGCGGCGCTGCTTGGGCTCGGCGAGCAGGCTCACCGCGTGGTTGAGGCCGATCGTGAGCACGTCGGCCGGCGTCGGCAGGTTCCGGTATTCCTTGCCGTGCTGGATATAAGGTCCGTAGCGGCCGATGTTCGCCTTGATCGGCTCGCCGTCGGCCGGGTGCTTGCCGACTTCGCGCGGCAGCGAAAGCAGTTTCAGCGCGAGCTCGATATCGACGGTGGCCGGATCGAAGCCCTTCGGCACCGAGGCGCGTTTCGGCTTCTCGCCCTTGGGCGCGTTCTCGCCGAGCTGCACGTAGGGTCCGTAAGGCCCGTCCTTCATGAACACGGAAAGCCCGGTGGCCGGATCGGTGCCGACGAGCCGCGCTTCGGTCACGACCGGCGCGGTGGCCCCGGTGGGATCTGCGATGGCGAGCTGGCGCGTGTAAGTGCAGGTGGGATAGTTCGAGCAGCCGATGAAGCCGCCGAACTTGCCGACCTTGAGGCCCAGCCGCCCGTTGGCGCAGGCCGGGCATTTGCGCGCGTCGGCGCCGTCGTCGCGCGGCGGGAAGAAATGCGGGCCGAGCGCCGCGGCGAGCGCGTCGATCACCTGCGTGATGCGCAAGGTCTTGGCGTGCGCGACCGAGTCGTGGAACGCGGCCCAGAAATCGCGCAGCACCTTCTTCCAGTCGATGCTGCCGCCCGAGATCTCGTCGAGCTGGTTCTCGAGATCGGCCGTGAAATCGTACTCGACGTAGCGGCCGAAGAATTCCGTGAGAAAAGAGACGAGAACGCGGCCGCGGTCCTCGGGAATGAAGCGGCGCTTCTCGTTCTTCACGTAGCCGCGGTCCTGCAGCACGGTCAGGATCTGCGCGTAGGTCGAGGGCCGGCCGATGCCGAGCTCCTCGAGCTTCTTGACGAGGCTGGCTTCGGAATAGCGCGGCGGCGGCTGCGTGAAATGCTGCACGCCGCTGATGCCTTCGCGGACGATGCGCTCCGCGGCCTTCTCGGCCGCTTTCTCCGGCGCGTCTTTCGCCGCCCCGGGTTCGGCCGGCGCCGCGGCGAGCGCCGCGGTGCGCTGGGCGGTCCGCTTCACGGGCTCGCCCTTGTCCATCGGCGGAAGCAGGCGGTTCTCGTCTTCCTCGTCCTCGGCCGCGTCGTCGCGGTCTTCGCGGTAGAGCTTGAGGAAGCCGTCGAACTTGATGACCGAGCCGGTGGCCCGCAGCCTGAGGAGCTTGTTCTGGTTCGCGATATCGATCGCGACCTGATCGAGCACGGCGCTCGCCATCTCGCAGGCGACGGTGCGCTTCCAGACCAGCTCGTAGAGTTTCAGCTGGTCCCCGTCCAGGAACTTCGCGACCTGCTCCGGCGTCCGGAACAGGTCGGTGGGGCGGATCGCCTCGTGCGCCTCTTGCGCGTTCTTGGCTTTGGTCTTGTAGACGCGCGGCTCGGCCGGCACGTAGTCGGCGCCGTATTTCTCGCCGATCAGCTTGCGCGTCGCGGCCACCGCCTCCTGGGAGAGTGTCACGCTGTCGGTGCGCATGTAGGTGATCAGGCCGACCGAATCGCCGTCGATGGCGACGCCCTCGTAGAGCCGCTGCGCGGTGCGCATCGTGCGGTTGGCGCCGAAGCCCAGCTTGCGCGAGGCTTCCTGCTGCAGCGACGAAGTGTTGAACGGGGGCGGCGGATTGCGGCGCGCCTCGCGCCGCTCGATCTCGTCCACGGCGAAAGCCGCGGCCTCGATCGCGCGCATCGCGCCCTCGGCCTCGGCGCGCGAGCCGATGCCGAGCCGGTCGAGCTTCTTGCCGTCGATGTGCGTCAGCCGCGCCGTGAACAGCTCGCCCTTGGCGGTGAGGAAATCGACCTCGATCGTCCAGTATTCCTGCGCGCGGAACAGCTCGATCTCCGCCTCGCGCTCGCAGATGAGGCGCAATGCGACCGACTGCACGCGGCCGGCCGAGCGCGAGCCCGGCAGCTTGCGCCACAGCACCGGCGAAAGCGTGAAGCCGACGAGGTAGTCGAGCGC
>CAZUYG010000532.1:0-3459 GCA_964624265.1 uncultured Candidatus Odyssella sp. | reverse complement strand
ATGCAGAGCTCGCCGCGCTCGCCGAACGGCAGGATCTTGTGCGGATCATCGCGGTCGGTGATCACGATCCGGGTCGCCGGCACGGGCAGGCCGATGGAGCCCGCCTTGTTCGTGCCTTCGATCGGATTGCAGCAGGCGATCGGCGAGCTTTCGGTGAGGCCGTAGCCTTCCACCAGCGTGCCGCCGGTGGCCTTCTCGAACTTCTGCTTCACCTCCACCGGCAGCGGCGCACCGCCCGAAATGCATCCCTGGATCGAGGTCATGTCGGTCGTGCCGGCGTTCTTGTGGCCCGAGATGGCCACATACATCGTCGGCACGCCGTGGAAGATCGTCGGCTTCTTCTTCGGGATGATCTGCATCACCGCTTCCAGCTCGAAGCGCGGCAACATGATGATTTCGGCTCCGATCCGGATCCCGCAGTTCATCACCGACGTCATCGCGAACACGTGGAAGAAGGGCAGCACGCCCATCATCCGCTCATGGCCTTCCTTGGCGGTCGGGAACCAGGCGCGCGCCTGCTCGGTGTTGGACCAGAGGTTGTAGTGCGTGAGCATCGCGCCCTTGGGCGAGCCGGTCGTGCCGCCGGTGTATTGCAGCACCGCGATGTCTTCCTTGGGATCGATCGCGACGGGCTGATAGGCGCCGTCGTTCTTGATCAGGTCCTTGAAGCGCACATGACGGTCGTCCCACGCCACCTGCGCCTGATCCTTCTTCTTCGCGATCGGATAGAGCAGGTTCTTCGGGAACGGCAGCGCGTCCTGGATGCCGCCGACGACGATCGTCTTGAGCCGGCTCGTCCCCAGCATGGCCTTGATCTTCGGGTAGAGCACCTGGAGGCCGAGCGTCACCATCACGTCGGTGTCGGAATCCTCGATCTGGTGCCGGATCTCCGGCTCGGAATAGAGCGGCGAGTAGTTCACCACCGTGCCGCCGGCCTTGAGCACCGCGTAGTAGCAGATGACGAAATGCGGCGTGTTCGGCAGGAAAAGCCCGACCTTCGTGCCTTTCTTCACGCCAATCTTCTGGAGGCCCTTGGCCGCGCGCGCGACGAGGCGGCCGAGCTCGGCGTAGCTGTATTTCTTGTCGAGGAAATCGAGCGCCGGCCGGTCGGGGAAGCGTTGAACCGCCTGGTCGATGTTGTGATAGAGCGGCTTCAGCTCGAAAGTCTGATCCCATTTGACGCTGCTGGGATATGTCTTGAGCCACGGATAAGCGGGCGCGGGCGCGTCCATTGGATCAGTCCTCCCGGAATTCCGTATGTTTGAACGGATTGTGCCCGAGGCGTGAAACGCCCGCAATCCGGGGTTCGCGCGATTTCAGGGAGCCATTGCGGCCAGGTCGAGCAGCGCCGCGATCAGAGGAGTGAGATTGCCCAAGCCTTCGAACTCGGCCTCGATGGCGAACACGACGTCGAGCGCCTCGCGCATCCGGCCCTGGCGCGCGTGCCAGAGCGCGATTTCCGTCAATGCCGGCGGCGACCGGCGTGCGTCGATGCGCTGATCCCGAATCAGCGCCCTTGCCTCGTCGATCCGTTCGAGCCGGGCGAGAGCGTAGGCCGTCCATGCGTTCACGAACGGGCCGGCTTTCGGCAGCGGAACCGGCGCGCCGCCCGTCCCCGGAACGATCTCCGCCTTGAGCAGCGTGTCGACTCTCGGTCCGTCCTTCCGCTGGCCGGCGACATGCAAGAGGGCGGCGTAAGCCCAGACCGGATCCGGCCGCGCCGGCCCTGCAGCAATGTCGATCGCCCACACATCCTCCGCCAATCCGGCCGCGGCCATTTCGGCCATCGTGTGCCCGAGTTCGGTCGCGCCTTCGAGCCCGGGCCCCATCGCGCGGATCTGCCGGATCGCCTCCGCGAACAGCGCGCGGTCACCGGTATGCCGTGCGATCGCCCGCGACTGCCGGTGGTTGAGCTTGCCTTCGGCCTTGAGCCGGTCGATTTCGGCGGCGTACGCGGCGCGGTCCCCTTTGACGTGGGCCACGATCGCCGCCGCTTCTCCGTGCAGTGCGTGGCGCGCGCCATAGGCCGCCAGCGCGTCGAGCGCGGCCGCCGACCGTGCCGCAGCGGCGGCGACGATCACGCGGCCGATCGAATCGATACGGGCGTTCGCCGCGAGGAGGCCGAGGAGGCGCGTCTCGTGCCGCCGGTCGCGGGTTGCCGCAAGCAGAGCCGCCAACTGCTCGGCCTCGAATTCCGTGCGCGCCTGAATCCGCTTTTCCGCTTCCGCGAGCAGGCATGCGCGGTGCGGGGGCGCCAGGCACGGGATCGACGCCTGAAGCTTCTTTTCCGCCTCGAAGCGGGCGCGGATTGCGCCGGCCTGCGCCGTCTTTTCCTTCGCGTGGGCCGTTGACGCGTACTTTCGGGCGTATTCGTCGAGCCCGGCCACCGCTTTCGCGCGCTCCGCGATCCGCTCCGAGAGGGCCGAGGTGTAGAGCGCCGCGCGGTCTGCCGATTCGATCTGCAGCCACGCATCCGCCGCCGCGCGTTCGGCGCCGTCGTCGCCGCAGGCTGCGATCGACACAATCGTTACAACCGCCGCCAGCCGTCGCAGCATGGTCGTGTTCCTGTTTGGCAGCGGATCCCCTTGAGGATGATTACGCGCCCGGTGCCGGCCTCGAAGCAAGGCCTTTCACTCGTAGCGGAGCGCGTCGATGGGATCGAGCCGCGAAGCCTTGCGCGCCGGGTAGAACCCGAAAAACACGCCGACCGCGGCCGAGAAGCCGACCGCCATCATGATCGCCTGCGGCTCGATCAGCACTGGCCAATCGCCCGTGCGCGCGATCAGATGCGACCCTCCGACGCCGAGCGCCACGCCGATCAGGCCGCCGAGCAGCGAGAGCGTGATCGCTTCGACGACGAACTGGGTCAGAATATCGCGACGGCGCGCACCGAGCGCCATCCTGAGCCCGATCTCGCGCGTTCGTTCCGTCACCGACACGAGCATGATGTTCATGATGCCGATGCCGCCGACGACGAGCGAGATCGCCGCGACGGAGGCGAGCAGGATACCCATCACGCGGGTCGATTCGGCGCGCGCCGCCAGGAACTGCGAGATGTTGCGGATGTTGAAATCGTCCTGCGCGCCCTCACCGATGCGGTGGCGCTGGCGGAGCAGCGTCGTCACTTCCTGCTCGGCCCTGTTCACGTCCTGCGCGTCGCGCACCTTCACCGTGATCTGTCCGACGAGATTGCTCTTGACCCAGCGGCCGCCGAGGACGCGTTTCTTGGCCGTGGTGATCGGAATGAACGCGGTATCGTCCTGGTCCTGGCCGAACGGCGTCTGGCCCTTTGCGGCGAGAATGCCCACGACCTGCACCGGCACCTTGTTGATGCGGATCACCTTGCCGATTGGGTCTTCGCCCGCGAACAGCCGCTCGGCCACGGTTGCGCCGATCAGCGCCACCTTCCCGGCGCTGCGATACTCCATGTCGTTGAAGCCGCGGCCCTGGTCGATCTGC
>CAZUYG010000531.1:0-3461 GCA_964624265.1 uncultured Candidatus Odyssella sp. | reverse complement strand
CACGGCGACCGCGAGCACGGCCGGTATGATCGCCGCGCGGAAGAGATCGAGGATGAACGTCTTCGCGACGATGCAGTAAAGGATCATCACGATCGAAGGCGGGATCAGCGACTTGAGCGTGCCGCCCGCCGCGATCGTGCCGGTGCTGAACGATTCGCTGTAGCCGCGCTTCAGCATCTCGGGCAGCGCCGCGCGCGCGAACGTCGCCGCGGTCGCGGTCGAGGATCCGCATACCACGCCGAAGGCCGCGCTCCCGCCGACCGTCGCATAGCCGAGCCCGCCGCGGCGATGGCCGAGGAATGCCGCCGCTGCGTTGTAGATGTCGGTCGAAAACCCGGCGACGCTGGCGAACGTGCCCATCAGCAGGAACAGCGGCACCGTCGCGAGGTCCGCGCTCGAAAGCACGCCGGTCGGCTCGTTGACGAGCAGCGTCAGCGCCGGCCCCCACCCGCCCTGCAGCGCGAACCCGACGACACCGACGATGATCATCGCGAAGCCGATCGGAATCTGCAGCAGCATCAGCAGAAACAGCGCCGCGATGCCCAGCGCCCCGATCTCGAGCGGTCCCATGGCGTCAGTGCTTCAGCGGAACGCGTATGGATCGGTAGCCCCAGAGCTGCCCGATCTCGACCGCGACGACGACGAGCTGCACAGCGAAGGCGATCCAAAGGATAACATCGGCCGCGTACCAGAACGGCGCCGCCGGAATCTTCAGAACGTACGTACGCTCGCCAGACGCGACGAGACTGCCGGCGTAGAGAAAGAACTCGTAGGCCATCAGTGCGAGAACCACCGCGACCGCGATCGCGGCCAGGACGTCGAGCACCCGGCCGAGCGCAGGGTTCAGTGCCGATGCCAGACGGAACGCGATGTGGCTCCGCTCGATCAACGCGACCGGCATGCAGCAGCACACCGCGATCGCGATGGCGAGCGCGCCGACGTCGACGACACCGGCGATGGGCTGATTGATCGCCCAGCGCAGGAGCCCGTTCGCCAGTGTCAGGAACGCGAGGATCATCAGGGCGATGAGGCCCAGGACCGACAGCGCGCGCGTGCTGACGAGCGCCGCCCGTTCGAGGCGGGCGAGCCCCGATGCCTCTTTTGCGGTCCGATTCGCGGTCTCGGCGGCCATGAAAACCTTGTCGCTCCCGCGAAAGCGGGAGGCTCAACGGCAGTCCGGAAATTCTTCTGGCGCCCGAAGGATCGCCCGCTTCCGGAGGCATGGTCCCCGCCGGCGCGGGAACGGCATGCCCTCGGAGCGGTCGGCGTCAGGGTCTCGGTCTGGACGCCCGCCTCACTTGCCCGCACGGACGTTGGCGAGTTCCTGCCGCAGCGCGGCGAGCAGGGCCTTGTTGCGCGCGTCCTTCGCTTCCCAGGCCGAGACGACCGGCGACAGCATCTTGTCCCATGCCGCCGCGTCGGCCTTGTCCGGTTCGGTCACGGTGCGCTTGCTGTCTTTCTTCCACTCGCCGACCAGTTCGGCGTTACGATCCTCGGACATCTTGCCGAACGCGCGCGAAAGCGATTCCCCGCGGTGCTTCTCGATCGCCGCCTTGGCTGGCGCCGGCAGGCTGTCGAATTTCTTCTTGCTCATGAAAATGCCGAGCGTGACCGAGCCGATACGGCCGAGATAGTGGCTGGTCGTCACGCGGTGCACGCCGAAATCGAACACGGCGATCGGATGGCCGGTCGTGCCGTCGATGACGCCGCGCGAGATCGCCTCGACGAGCTGCGTGAACGGCATGCCTTCCGGCACCGCCCCGAGGGCCTTGATCGATTCGGTGGAGATCGCGCCCACGCCGCGGATTTTCTTGCCCTTGAGATCGGCGCCCTTCGTGACCTTGTAGTTGGTGTGAAAGGTGTAGGGCGAAGAAGTGAACAGGCCGATCATGTAGTACTGGTCGTAGCCGCGCAGCATGCCCTTCTGCAGCAGCCGCCACGCCGCGACCGAGCCCTCGACCGAGTTCTGGATGATGTTCGGCAGCTCGAACACGTCGTCGTCGAGATAAACGCCGGGCGTGTAGGACGGAATCACCCAGGCGATGTCGGCGATGCCGTCGTTCAGCATCTTGGTCTGGAGGCCGGGATTCCGGCCCAGCGCGCCGTTCGGGAACGTGTCGATCTGCACCGTTCCGCCGGCGTCCTTGTTCACGCGCGCCGCCCACGGCTTCATCACGATCTGATGGGTCAGCTCGGCATCCGGGGTGAACACCGCGAATTTCAGTTTTTCCTGCGCGGACGCGCCGGCAGCCAGCGACGTGGCGGCGAGCGCGCCCGCCGCGAACAGAATCTTGCGCATGGTCGTATCCTCCCTCGGGTTCAAACGGGCGTCCGCCGGTCTAGCGAGCCGCCTCTTCCATCTTCTTCGTCAGTTTCGCCGCGAATTCCTTCTGCCACTCCTCGATCGGGCGGAAACTCGGGTGCTTTTCGATGGCCGCGCGCGTGCGCGCCATGATGTCGGTGTCGCTGGACTCGAGATCGAGCGGATCGACGCGCGGCTGCTCGACATACCAGGGCGAATCGACGAACAGCTCGACGCGGTTGTGCTCGGGATCGCGGAAATAGATCGACCACGCCGTGCCGTGATCGGTGGTGTACATCTCCGGGACGGCCGGTTCCCGCTTGATCAGCGCGTGGAGGGCCCTGAGATCGGCCAGCGAGTTCACGCGCAGCGAAATCTGGTTGATGACGAGATCGTCGATGCTGCCGGTGCGGCCCTCGACGAGCACGATCTGGTGGTGCTCCTTGGGATCGCGCGACAGGAACACGATCGGGCGGCCCCGCGCCACGCCGCGGTCGGTTTCGACGAAGCCGAGCACGCGGCAATAAAAGTCGCGCATTTGCTCGAGATTCTTCACGTAGAACCCGAAATGGCTGAACGCGACCTTGGACGGAGCCTTCGACATGGACGCGGCGCCTCTTTCCTTTCGACTAGCGTACGCGAAGCCTACGCCCAAGCGGGCAGCCGCGCCACCGGGGCAAAATCGAGCGCGCGGCCGGGTGGGTCAACGCCCGCCGGAAGCCTGTCCACTGAGCGGACAGTGGCTGTTCGAAATCGGTCCATTGGTCTAAGATTGAACTATGTTCGCTTTTGCATGAGCCGCACCGTGCACAGCCTCGACCGGCGTTCCTCCGCGGCGCCCCGCGCGACAGCGCCCCGCCCTGCCCCGCCGCGCGCCGCCGCCGATCCTGCCCCGCGCTCCGCGAGCGCGCGGCGCGTCCGCGGCCTCACGCGCGGGCTTTCGATCCTGCGCGCGCTCAACGAGAACAACTATGCAAGCGCGCTCCAGCTTTCGCGCATCACGGGCCTCCCGCGCCCGACGGTTTACCGCCTGCTCGATACGCTGATCGCCGCCGGCTACGTGGCGCACGGAACGCGGCCCGACATCTATCGGCTGACAATCGCCGTGCGCGCGCTCAGCGACGGGTTCAACGACGAGGCGTGGATGACCGAGATCGCC
>CAZUYG010000530.1:0-3472 GCA_964624265.1 uncultured Candidatus Odyssella sp. | reverse complement strand
GTCGGCACGCCGTCGCGCGACTTGACGAGGTTGGTCTTGTTCTCCTCGCGGATGATGTCCATGCAGAGTTCGACGCATTCATCGCAGATGAATACCGTCGGCCCGGCGATGAGCTTGCGCACCTCGTGCTGGCTCTTTCCGCAGAAAGAGCAGTAGAGGGTATTCTTGGACTCGCCGCCGGCCTTGCTCATCGACACACCATCACGCCTCGGATTCCAACCGCCCCGGACCGGCACTCCAGTACCACGGACGGCCTAACCAATTGAGCTTCTCAAATTATGGTGAACAATATCTTGATTTTCAAACCGGTATCTTAGGCCCGGGCGGGGGTCCGGCAAGCGATTTCGTCGTTACCGGCCCCGCCTTGGGAGCAGTGCCTAGGACGGCTTCTTTTCCGCGGGCGGGGTGGCGTCCGTTCCAGCCGACGCCGGGCGGCTGACCGTGATGTCGTCGATGATCCCGAAACCCTTGGCCTCGGTCGGGCTCAGGAACTTGTCGCGCTCCATCGCGTCTTCGATCGCCTTCAGCGACTGGCCAGTGTGCTTGACGTAGATCTCGTTGAGCCGCCCGCGGATCGACAGGATCTCACGGGCATGGATTTCGATATCGGTCGCCTGGCCCTGGAAGCCGCCCGAGGGCTGATGAACCATGATCCGCGCATTGGGCAGCGCGAAACGCTTGCCCTTCTTGCCGGCCGCCAGCAGCAGCGAGCCCATCGAGGCCGCCTGGCCGATGCACACGGTCGAGACGTCGCAGCGGATGTATTGCATCGTGTCGTAGATCGCGAGGCCGGAGGTCACGACCCCGCCCGGCGAATTGATGTACATCGCGATGTCTTTGTTGGGATTGTCCGCCTCCAGGAACAGCAGCTGGGCGCAGATCAGGCTGGCCATATGGTCTTCGACCGGCCCCGTGATGAAGATGATGCGCTCCTTGAGCAGCCGCGAATAGATGTCGAACGCGCGCTCGCCCCGGGAGGTCTGCTCGACGACCATCGGAACGAGCTGGCTGTGGGCGGGATAGTGGTCGCGCATGGGCCTCGGATCCCCGGTTGTTGCGGTACAAGCGGCCAGGCCCTTGGGGCCGCAGCCGTTGCGATCATATAGGTCGGCTATTTCTTCTTTTCAGAGGCCTTTTTCTTTTTGCCCTTGTCGCCTTCTTCCGCCGCCGCAGGCGCCGCGCCGGATTTCTCCGCCGCTTCCGCTTCGGCCAGCGCCGTCAGCTCCTTGGGCGTGACCGCCTTCTCGTTCACTTTGGCAAGTGCGAGCACGTAATCGACGACCTTGTCTTCGTAGAGCGGCGCGCGGAGCTGGGCGAGCGCTTCCTGATTTTGCTGGTAGTAGTCGATGACCTTGCGCTCCTGGCCCGGATAGCGCTGAGCCTCGCGGACGATGGCCTGGCCGAGTTCCTCGCGGCCGACTTCGATCTTGTTCCGCCGGCCGACCTCGGCCAGCAGCAGACCGAGCCGCACCCGGCGCTCCGCGATCTTGCGGTATTCGGCCTTGAGCTCGTCTTCGGACTTGGCCTTGTCGGCCTCGTCCATCTGGCCCTGCTTCTTCTGCTCTTCGACCTCGCGCCAGATCAGGCCGAACTCGGCCTCGACCATGCCCTCGGGCACCGCGAAACCGTGGCTTTCGGCCAGCTTGTCGAGCAGCTGGCGCTTCAGCCGCATGCGCGAAAGCGAGGCGTAGTCGCCTTCGATCTGCTTGCGGACCTGCGCCTTGAGGTCGGCCAGATCCTTGGCGCCGACGCGCTCGGCGAAAGCATCGGTGATCTCGGCCGGATGGGCCTGCTTCAGCTCTTTCACCGTCACGGCGAAGTTGGCGTCCTTGCCCGCGAGGTTCTTGGCCGGATAGTCGGCCGGGAACGTCACCTTCACGTCGCGCTGTTCGCCTGCCGTCGAGCCGAGAAGCTGATCCTCGAAGCCGGGAATGAAGCCGCCGCTGCCGAGGCGCAGGTGGTGCCCCTCGGCGCTGCCGCCCGGAAACGCCACGCCGCCGATCGTCCCGGCGAAATCGATGACCGTGACGTCGCCGGCCTCAGCCTTGCGGCCGGCATCGGCCGGCTTGAGGTCGGGGTTGCCCTCGGCGAGGCGCTTCAGCGCCGCATCCACGTCGGCCTCCGCCACCGCCACTTTCACGCGCTCGAGCGCGAGCTGGCGGAAATCCATCGGCTCGATTTCGGGCAGCGCCTCGATCTGGAAGCGGAATTCGAGGTCCTTGCCCTCCTCGTACTTGCCGACTTCGAGCAGCTTCGGCTGCAGGGCCGGGCGCAGGCCCTTGTCGGTCATCGTCTTGCTCGCCGTTTCGGATACGGCCTCCTCGACCACCTCGCGCGCGAGCGCGTCGCCGTAGCGCTTGCGGAGCAGCGCCGGCGGCACCTTGCCGGGGCGGAAGCCCGGCAGGCGGACGTTCTGCGTGAGCTTGGCGAGCTTGTCGGAATACTTGGCCTTCAGATCCTGCGCGGGGATCACGACCTTGTATTCGCGCTTCAGGCCTTCGGAGAGAGTCTCGGTAACGTTCATGGCAGCTTTTCTGGAATGGGAACGCGACGGCTGGACACGGCATGCCGCTCGATAATGCAGCCCCGGCAAGCCGTTACGCCAGTGGAACGGAAGGCGCGTTGTATAGGGCCGGTGGCACGGCGTGGCAAGCGGCGCAGGCCCCTGCGCCGCCGCCGCTTTCGGCCGCAGGCCAAGCCCGCTACTGCACGTTCTGGCAGTCGCGGCCGATCGCCTGCACCGCTTGCACGATGCGTTGCGCCATGGCTTGATTCTGGCCCGCGATCTGCTGGATCCGCGATCGGGCCTGGTCGCCCTTGTCGGTGAACACCATGCCCATGATCTCGATCGCGCCGTCGTAGTCTCCGGCCTGGAGGACGGGCGTCGAGGCGCGCACGATGCAGGCGCACCCCGCCTCGCTGATCCCCTGCCAGGCGCGGCAGGCCTGGGCGAGACGTTGCGGCCCCGACGCCGTCGTGGCCGGCGGCGGTGCCGGAGGCTGCGCCGGGGGCTGTGCCGGCGGCGCCGGACGGGCCGGCGCTTCGGTGCGGGGCGGCGTTGGCACCTCGGTCCGCGGGGGCGGCGCCGGCGCATCTGCCCTTTGCTGTGAATCGCCCGTCACGAGCACGACGACGACGGCGATGATCGCCAGCAACAGCAGGCCCCCGCCGCCGCCGATCATGATCCACATGGTCTTCTTGTCCATACCGCCGCCGGCCGGGCGCGGCGCGCCGGGAGCGGCTGCCGGGCGCGGTGCCGGCGCCGCCGGTTTAGGCGCGGCCGGTTTGGGGGCGGCCGGTTTGGGGGCGGCCGGTCGCGGCGGCGCCGGCTGCGGCGGCTTCGGTGCGGCCGGGACCGGCGGCGGCTCGTGTGATGCGGCCGGGCGTGCTTGGACGACCGTCTTGTCGGTGTCGCGCAGCAGGTCCGCCGGCGTCGTCTCGACTTCGCCAAATCGGATGCGCGTATCGTGCC